>JAHHIL010000050.1 GCA_019358975.1 Trichocoleus desertorum ATA4-8-CV12 | reverse complement strand
AACGCCGCAGTGAATATCAAACAGGTTGGGATTTCAACCTGGGGATTAGGAGATATAAGTCAGGCTCAGCCTGCAATCTCTGCTTGAGTCCCGAATCCCCGTCTCTTCAGAGCGGGGAGTGGATCAACAGCTACAGATCTTTGCTGGCTATAAGAAAGACCGTTGGCATCGCCCGACTTAATTGACTTTTCGATTTTACTTCAGCCATGCTGAAGGGATTATTTGCAGATCTGAAGACCACGCTGAATAACGGGTCCGATATTAATTTTGGTTCCTGGAATTGCAGGATTACTGCGCCAGATTTCATCAATTGGTTTGTAGCCTAAAGCTTTAGCCGTTCCATTGACTGCGTAGGACTCATCTTCTGTAGCGAACACCACAGCACCAACTTGCTGCCCATTTCCTTCGCCAATGCAGTACAACTCGCCACTGGTCACCGTGAAGGGCCATGCCTCACCGAACTCGCTTTGAGAGATCATGATGGAATTACTAGTGGCTGCCATGCTTGGGTTCACTCCAAAGAATCTAACGAAGATAGATAGGGTGATAGCAGCGATCGCTATTACCAACTTTTGCAAATTAGACTTCATAGATCAACTCATCCAAGCTTTGCTCAAGCACTAATATAAATCAGCGATCGCTCTGTAATCAGCCTTCACACCCGATGCCGTCACCGTCTCTATCAAAACCATGTGGGTCAGGTTTCAAAACAGTGAATTGCTTCTGTGGAATCTGCCCACAATCCAAGTCAGGCGGGCCTGGCGGGATGCACACGTTAGGGTAAGCAGAGGAACAGTTAGAGGTCTGAGTAGCTGGTGATGGAGTAGTAGGACGAGTGATTGTGGGAGCTGGAGCAGAAGTTCCACGTTTACCTGCTCTAAAATCCCAGGGCATTATTGGATTTGCTTGACTCCAAAAGGCTAGCCTGCGTTGCTTGGCTTTAGCTTCTGCTTGCAGGTATCGATTTTGAGTGCTAGCACAACCGCTCAAGTACTGCCGATAAACTACGGCTCGACCTTCCTGTACCATTTGTAGGTTAACTGATTGACCCCCCTTAAATACCTCACCCACGCTACGCCCGTAGCGATCTTTCTCTACTACCCGTAGCTCCACGCTTTGATTCTTGGGTAGGAGTTGACTGAGGCGTGCGGCTGATTCCTTGCCACCTGCTTGTGCTGCCTCCGGCGCATCCGCGCAGACGAGTCTCACAGTTATAGGTTTTCCATTGACTTGAACCCGCAGTGTATCTCCATCACCAGTACTAATCACAGTAGCTGGCAGATTGGTTTGGGCCAGGAGCGGAGTAGGGAGAATTAACGCGATCGCGGCTGCTAGGGCAAGAAGTTGATTCATAAAGCCAAGCGAGATGTTCTGCTCAATGCTATCTGGATTCTGTCTACAAACTCTGAATCTCGATCGCACGTTAGTACTAATTGATCGACGGCACGAGTCATCGCAACATAGAACAGCCGAGTTTCCTCCTGCACTGTACCGTACTGATTTGGTAGATAACCTACGCCAGGGATGAAAACCACCGGAAACTCCAGACCTTTACTTGAGTGCATGGTCATGAGTTTGATGCTCTGCTCATCCGGGTGGAAATTTCTACTTTGAGTCGTTGCGTTAACCCACTCAACTGGAACTTGAGCCTGTTGCAGCTGTTGATGGATGCGATCGCCCATAAACTTAGAGCGGTAAACAATCGCCATTTCATTCCAAGCAGTGCCACGCTCATTAAATTGTTGCACTCGCTCCACTAAGTAGTCAGCTTCGTGCTTAAAGCTAGGTAATCGAATCAGTTCCGGAGTAGGGCCGTGGCGACCAACGCTTTGAGGAGAAACTAGAACTGGCCCATCTTCTTGGTCATCCGTGGGAGCCATAACTTCTTTAGCGAACTCGTAAGCTAGAGTCAGTACTTCTGCCGTATTGCGATAGTTGAGCTTGAGGATAGTAGTCCGCCCCTGAGCTTGGATGCCAATACTCTTAAAGCTAAACTTCTGTTTTTTGTCCTCACCGTAGAGGTTTTGAGCATCATCGTAGAGCACCAATAGTGAATTGGTTTCTGGATCAACCATTTGCACAACTAACTTGAGCCACTCAGACTGAAAGTCGTGCCCTTCATCAATCATGACAGCACCATAGTGCCCCGCTGGGATGCGGTTTTGATCTACACCTTGAATAACTCGCTGCACGAGCTGCTCAACATAGTCGTCTCCTTGATATCGCTGTTTGTTGGGGAGAATTAGCCCATATTGCTTGAGCTGATCGACGCACCAACCGTGAAAGTGACGCACTCTAACGCGATCGCTCAGTCCTTTCTCCTCCATCATTTGCCGTAGCCGAGCAGCCAATGAGACATTGAAGCAGAGCACAAGGATGGGTTTGGTTGTTTGCTGAGCTAAGTGCTGGCAACGGTAAGCCAAAATTAAAGTTTTCCCAGAACCAGCAACACCGTGAATGACTCGGTGCCCTTCTCCTAGACTGCGGGCAAGCTGCTCCTGCTGCAAATCCATAATTCTGATTAGATCTGGGATCAGTTCCTGTTGCTGTGGCTCTACCTCTGCCTCTACAACATCCTTACCAAAGAGTGACAATTGCTTGGCTGAAATTCGTAGGTCAGGGAAAAGGTGCCAGCGCACTCGATCGATTTGCTCCGAGGTGAGTGCTTTGCCAAATTGATAGGGAGATAAGTCCCAAAACCGTTTCTGGAATTCCTCTGGATCAACCTTTTCCGTCATTTCGTCTTTGCAAATGACTAGATTCGAATCGAAGACTTCGCCTAAATCAGTTTGTTCAAAAGCTTTGCGGGTAATCTCGGTGAAGACAACACCATAGCCATAAGGCAGCACCAACTTGCCTTGATAGCGTCCTTCTGTCTGCACTAGGAGGCGATCGCGCTCTAGGGTCTCATTCACAGCTAAGGCATAATTTCTCGCCTGGGCTAGGGGGTTCTTGACCTCTTTGATGCCGTTCGGGGTGAGTAGCTCAACCGTGGCCTGAGTGATCCGTTGAATATTCTCTAGCTTCCAGTCCTTAACCTCTAAAATGAACAACCCTCGGCCAGGATGCAGAACGATAAAGTCTGGGTGCAGTTGCTTTGTGCCTACTGCCACGTCGTACCAGAGTATGTAGTCTTCCTCCAGTTTCCGCTCCAGTCTCTCAGCCAGTCGCTTCTCGCCATTGGTCATGCGAGGTAGGCAGCTATTGAGGGACGGGATTAAGGTTGCCATATCTAGACGTGCTTCAAAAAGGTTCTAGATTAGCCTTCCCCAATAGCATCGAACTGTTTATATTTCGAGCGATTGCTGCTTGGTCAAAAGCTTTCTTCTATAAAGAATAGAGGAAGTCATAGTTTGCGGCTCGACCCACTGATGATTACAGAGTTTGCTTCAAGCTAAATCTAACGTTCTAAAAACTTTCGTTTACACTAGCGATCGATGTTGTAGGAAAGATTTGTGGGCAAAGCAAAACGTAGAAGAAATCTAGCTCCAGCTCTCGGCTTTGGGAAGCAGCAACAATATCAGGAGAAAAACGTTGCTAGCAAAATGAAACTACTTGAGCAGAAAGGGGTGATCGAAGCAGTTGCTGAAGCACAGATGCAAGCGCCTTTCGACGCTTACTCCAAGAATTGGGTTTGTGATTTTGGCAATGAGTACATAGCAGTCAATACCCTTGAACAATGTCTCGGACTGATAGAAATCGAAGACACGGAAAAAACCCTTGCTTATAAACAGTGTTTATCAACAGGCTATGCAGAAAACGAAGAGGAGACTTGGTCTATTCAGTGGAACCCAAAACGAGCAGAGCACTTGAAAAACGTCTATTCCTTTGAAATGCACGCTGATGGCTCTTTGTGTGTGGCCCCGTAATCTTGACAGCTTCTTTCTAAGAGACCGCCTTATAGCAGCACTAAATCATTGTTTGACTAGATCTACACTATTCAGACCGCTCCAAATATGAGGGCCTGACTCGCCGTACATAAACTGCCAGGACCTTGCCTCTTCTTGGCTAACGGGTTCAGAAACTACCTGCATCCATTGCTCATCTCCCTCAACCTTCACGCGATCGCCCTGCTTCACTTCACCAGCGGTGATTTTAGTTGGAGCTTGCGGTTCTTTTTTGGTTGCCATTTTGTTGCCTCACTCGCTCTTGAATAGAACTGAGAATTGAACTTGAGATTGGTTGCTGATCGCCAAATGTCTCAGAAGCTGCTCGCATGAGAGCAACGAACGCTGCCGTCTCTTCAGGCGTCAACTCCCCCTGCACGGAAAGATCCATATAGAGAGCAGGATTCTCAGGATCAGTGATTCTAATGCGCTTGCTCATTAAAGTTCTGACTGAAGGAGCGATCGCGAGTTAAACCCTTGAGGGAGCTGCTCAGTTATTTTGTAGCTGGTGCAGCATGAAGCTGAAAATGCCCGATTGAGCGATCGCCGCCCTAGCTACATCGTGAGGAATGTTAGATGCTTTCAAATTGCGATGTACCGACGCCAGCGAAAAACCATAACGACCTTGACGGATATTTGTAACCAAGGCAGTTATTTCATCTGATTGAAATTCATAAACGTTCATAGGATTGACCGTGACAGATTTAAGTGGACTTTGTTGACAAATACTCTAGAATCCCATGACCAACTATTTTTTGTTGGTGCGATCGCTCTCACCGTTGCCGCTTACTGCATGGTGAGGATCGAACTCACGTCCTCTGCCATCCACGGTATCTAGCCCTGCTGGGGAGAATTCCTGAGCTGCATGCAGTAGATAATCGGTGCCAGTCTTGCCGAGTCGAACGGCTCAGACGCCATACTCCAACGCTTTGTTGATGGCCTTATGCTGTCCCCAGAGCTAAGCGAAAAAGCATCAAATCTCCTTCACTTAGGGCGCGACTTGCCACTGGTGCGATCGCATTTTCATATTACTGTTATTAAATAAACACGTCAGCAAGTTCTTTGACGATATTGGCGAACTGATGAACAAAGGTGGAACACGGCAAAAGACTGTGATGCTGGAAAATATCAGCTCAGACTGGCAAGGCTCTACCCGTTTGAGTCTCAACCCGTTCTAAACGCATCTGGGTCAAAAGTGACACAGGTTGCAGAGGACGGCTATTCCGCTGCTCAAGCAGAAGTTTTTGAAAAAATTGAACGAGCAGGATTCCCGCTAACTCGCCATCTGAAAGCTGAGGTGTTAGCGACCCCTCTTGATGTGGTTGCAGATGCGTTAACTGCGGCTGTTGAGTATTGCTCGACTCATAAGGTGAGGAATCCGATCGGCTTACTTCGAGATGCGATCAGCCAGTGCTGGAAAACAGGAGCCAGTAAGCACCCCAAATCAGCCAAGGCAGCAGAGCCAGGGTTCAAAGGGTGGTTTGACCTAGCCTACAAACTCCGGTTAGTTACTGCCAGTCAAATGATGGGAGGAGAGCAATACGTTCTGACCAATGAGGATGAGTGGGAGCCTTGGGGTTCACTGGCTGCGGCTTTCCCTGTGGCGCGATTGAAACAGATGCTGGGATAGTAATGCGATCGAGAGGATAAATTCAGCTTGCTTAATCCCAGCATCTGTTTCAATCAACCTTTTATTTTCTTTAGTTCTTCCTCAACAACTGACAATGGAATAGTCATTAACCAAGTGTTTAGCGGCTTGTCTGGCTGTAGTGGATTGGGGAGTGCAACATCGTCAGGGAACCACATTGCCAAAATTCGTTCTTTTTCGAAATCAGCTTCCTGAGCTAAGTGACGAAGATCTGGAATCTCTGGAAGGTCCGTATCAGTTCTCTGGTAAGCCCTAATTAAAATTGGGTGATTCATGGTGTCAGGATTAACACCTTGCTGCCTCAGCTCGTTACGGGCATCCGCATCAGCTCGTAGGTTTACATAAACAATGTCTTTGAGCTTCAGTTGCACAAAACTAGTGCATGCTATCTCCAATGTGTTGATGAGGAAATGGGTTGATAGCACCTTGGCAATCCCCTTGATCAGACTCGTTTCCTTGCCAAAATTAGGATCTTGAGCCTTGCGGCGTTTAGCCTCTCCCATGCTTCCTCTTTGATTTATCTATGGTGCTACTAATCTAGCTCAGCGATCGCCCCTCTGCCTCTCTCCACTCCAACAGAGCGATCGCTCTGCCCTACCAAGAACTCAGTTCAAAATCCACAATTTTCTGATCTAAAGTTTGCGTCACTAGTGCAATCGCCTCTAGTACGTCTTAACAGCTTTGCTCTAAAGATGAAAATCAGGAATATTCAAAACGTCTCGGGGTTCAATCACAACATCATCGGAATCTAGTGCATGTTGTATCAAGCTCTGAAGACTTGGATAAAGTGCTACATCTCCATAGGCAACATTCAACCACTTTTGCCGTCCTTCATCCGAACCTTCGCTTTTGAAAAGTCGGGCCAGTTCAAGCATACATGCTACTTCCACACGAGCTGGAAGCAAGACTCTTCTGTTCTTTAAGTGTTTTTCGAAAATCTTTTCAGCTTGTTTGCTGGACCAGTGTTGCGTTCTATCATGAATCACATCCACAACAAAACGTTCAAGCCCCAGCAAAGGATCACCAAAAGTACGTGCTGTTACTGTATCATCCCATATTGCCTCTTCACCATCCATCATTGTGAGATGAGCACAAAGTAACGCAATAGCTTGGAGGTATGCTTTTTCAGCTTTCTTTGCTTGTGCTATCAAATGGAGCGACTGCTCCCTGAGGAATTTCCAGTTGTAGGATGGGTTGGGATCAAAACGGAAGAGAAACCTACCTGCCCAAGAACCAGAAGTCGCTACACCCAAGAAGCAATCTGCATTCGCTTGGCTTTCTGTTTTTTGGCTGTGAAGACATTCAATGTAGTTATCTTGGTAAACTTGAAGAATGTCTTCAAACCAGTTTCTAGCATATTGAGCTTCAATTTCGTAGAGCTGCCCATCAGAATCTTTCATGCGGACATACGCTGGTATACGAAATCCGCTCACTACACCATTACCTGATTCTTCGATCCAGGGATGGAAAAGCAAATCCTCAGTTTCTTGGCGCTCAATAAACTCCAACATGATGGAACGCACCAGGCGAAATAGTCCCCGCAATGTTAAATAGGACTGGCTATTCTGCTCAATCTCTTCAGCACGATGCGATTCACTAATAAGAAGCTGTGTGAGTGGTATCAGCGCATGAGAGAAAGATGATCTTAGAACGTAAGCATTTTGGATGCCTTCTTCAATCCTAGAACGCCTTAATGGATAGCTTGAAGTACTGTGTGATGCATCATATAAATCTGTAGAGATATGATCAAGTGCAAACCTAACAAACCTTCTTGTGGCTCCTGGATGCAGCACATCAACTAAAACATTACGTAAATCTTCAGTCCAACTACTATCAACGGAAGAAATGCGCTCATCTTCAAAGAGGGTATCAAAACGCCTCCTAGGTTCGCCTCGCACATCATTCCAAGTTGCATGATATTCTGCCTGGCTATTTGCCATTGCCTCAATGACAAACACAAGCAGCGAGTAAGAAAGGGCGGGATCACTGGAAAGGACATGAAGTGCGCGCTCATAAGCAGCGAGAGCTTGACAAAGAGCACGATATTTTTGTCGAGGTAATGATAAGACTTTCTGAAACCAAGAGCCAAGAACCTCTACTTCTTTATAGAGCGACCTTGTTGTATCACTGAAAACATCGGGTAAAATTTTTTTCGGGACGAGGCTACTTCCTATAGAACGTGATGTATTGCAGTGCCTTTCAATTTCTTCTGGTGACTGAGCGAAAAGCAAATTCATTCGCAGGATCAAGAGGCGGCGAATCTGCTCGCTTACATCATCTACTGGTGTGTGAACAGAACCAGCACCAACAATAATCGAACAGTTATTAATGACCAATGTCCAGGCATAAGTGTTAGATACTAAACCTCCACGAACTATAGCAAAAGCTGGACTGGAGAAGGTCAGATGTGGACACTCATGTTTGCAAAAAAGAGTTCGAGACTCTTGAGTGGCCCTGACATGCTCGCTTTGACTATGGCCCAACCAATAGATCTTTTGCAGCATCAGAAACTACTTCCGTAAGTTGATTACATTTTTCTTAAAATGTTATGTCTCACCTCCATTTGAATCCCAATCTATGTCATCTAGCGTTTTCAAGAGCAGATCAATGAATACAATGATCGCTCCACCCACTTCTGGACTCGGATCTATAACTCGATGGGCATAAAGATTGCGAAAAACTGCCATCATACCTGCATACAAATCACGGTATGCCTTAAGTTGCTTATCATCTAGCTTGCTGCTCAACACTGGATTCTTACCAGCAAAAATGATATTCACGAGACCTTCGCCAGTAGCATCTGGATTGATAGCCTCAGTTTTTCCAAGTTTTCTCAAGCGTTCTTCTAAAACTACTGTTGCCGTGCGAACAGCCTTGTCCCAAGCTTTCGGATCATCTCCACCAGAACTCAATGAAAAGCGACATCTATCCCACAATTCAGGATCTAAGTGCTGAACTTCAGTTAGAGGAATTAAATGGAGAGTAGCAGACAAGTTGGGGGCACCAAAATTAGAATCTACTGCTTCATAGGCTCGATTAGTCAAAGCGCACTTATACTGATTTGGACGACTTCGGTCACATGAGAGACAACCACTGCTGTGCAAAGCATTGAGAGTTGTCGTCTTTACTTCAGGAACATTCCCTTGGTAGCCTACTAAACTTGCCCCATCAAATGACCAAACAAACCAGATTTCTTCCTCATTAAGCATTCCAGCACGTACTTGTTCTACTAACCATTGCAGAAGGGTTTTCTGGGTTTCAGTTAAATTCAAAGCTTGCATATTTAAGGGTTGATATGAGTACAAATAGTTTCTAGATTGCTCCCATGATTAAGATTTTTGTGACCTGTGACGACTTTCACTCACAAATTAACTGTCCACCGTATGTAATAGGGGCAGTTGCTTTTAGTCCTTCTGCCACCAAAATCTATCATCTTCATCTTCGCCGTCCTCATCGTCGTTGTATTGAATTATTGGAGTAACTACGACAGAGACGGAAGCATCATCCTGAAAGCCTAAGGCCGTTAAATAAGCACTTTTAGCGGTTGCCTCACATAAAAGAAGTTTCCCTTCTATCTCAAGTGTTTTAAGGCCAAAGCGCTCCGACTCAACCGTTACTAAAGTTTTCTCAGGAGAGCTTTTGAGGGTTACTTTGTCGCTTGGAAGAGCAATATCTGTATAAGCCCAAAATGATGCCATCATTGGGAGCAACCGCTTACAACGTTATAAACATAACGCTTATGATAATTCATAGTACAAGCGATCGCCCACCATTTTCCTACTTTAGGTAGATAAAGACTTTATAAAATCTCTGAATTGATTGAGTCAATGACAGCGATCGCCAGGAATCTAACTTATCCATATTCATCATTACTCTGCGGAAGCAAATGATTTTAGTTTTGATGTTTATTCAAGGAACATCCTTCACTAAAGAATGGCGAAAAATAGCTTTAGTTGGCAGACTATTACACTGAGGCTTTGGGTAATAGTCTGCTATTTTTCGTCTTTTTGAAACCTTATCAGCTAAGTAGAATTAGTAAGGTTTCGTTAATGACTTCTTAAAGTAGTCATTGCGCTCTGTAAGATCTGGCAAATTTTCAACTCCATCAAACTGGAACCCATTAGCAGAGGTAAATGGAACCGAAGTACTTATAGCACAAGTGGGATGTTTACGAGCTTCAACGTGAATATGAGCAAACCCTCCATTTGCATCTGCTGCCTGAGATACAGTTCCTAACAAGCTATTTTGAGTTACTACAGCTCCGTTAGCAACACGACGATCCATATGACCAATTAAAAGACTCCGATCTGGACCAATTTGCAAGCATACTAAATCTGAATTGATGTAAGAAATTGTGCCAGCAGCAGGTGCTAAAATCGGTTGACCAGCAGACTTGTTAACATTTCCATCCGCAGCATAACAAGAGTTCGTTCCGAAATCTTGAGCTACTGAAAGGTCTAATCCAAACGTGCTTTGATGTGATATGTATCCTTGATAACCTTGACAAACATACCAAGTTTGGTTGTTTGCGAAAGGAAGACCAATCTGTCCAGTATCGCTGCGCGAGGGTAAGACCTTCCAGTTCTGGTCTGGCTCAACAAGAATCGTACCTGCGCTCTTGCGGCTGAAACCATTCATCAACCAACCGTCAACAGAACCACTTACAGCATGACGCCATAGAACATCTGATTTGCCGTCACCATCTAAGTCACCAACCCCAACAACTTTCCAGTTCTGATCCTGCTCAACAGCAATTTCACGTGCCTCTCTGCGACTGAGGCCGTTCATTAGCCAGGCACCCACAGAACCACTTACAGCATGACGCCATAGAACATCTGATTTGCCGTCACCATCTAAGTCACCAACCCCAACAACTTTCCAGTTCTGGTCTGGCTCAACAAGAATCGTACCTGCGCTCTTGCGGCTGAAACCATTCATCAACCAACCGTCAACAGAACCACTTACAGCATGACGCCATAGAACATCTGATTTGCCGTCACCATCTAAGTCACCAACCCCAACAACTTTCCAGTTCTGATCCTGCTCAACAGCAATTTCACGCGCCTCTCTGCGACTGAGGCCGTTCATTAGCCAAGCACCCACAGAACCGCTTACGGCATGACGCCATAGAACATCTGATTTGCCGTCACCATCTAAGTCACCAACCCCAACAACTTTCCAGTTCTGGTCCTGCTCAACAAGAATTGTACCTGCGGCTTTGCGACTGAAACCATTCATCAACCAACCATCAACAGAACCGCTTACAGCATGACGCCATAGAACATCTGATTTGCCGTCACCATCTAAGTCACCAACCCCAACAACTTTCCAGTTCTGATCCTGCTCAACAGCAATTTCACGTGCCTCTCTGCGGCTAAGGCCGTTCATCAGCCAAGCACCCACAGAACCGCTTACGGCATGACGCCACAAGACATCTGATTTGCCGTCGCCATCTAAATCGCTTGTAGTCGTGGCTAGTGAAGGAATTGATAGTGCTAGAACTAACCCCACACTACTAAAGATGCCAACGGTAGCTAAGGCAATATATTTTAGTACTGCAACTGAACGAAAATCGAAGGTCTTAGTCATTACGGGTGTCCGAGATAGATGCTTACCATCGAACACTTTGGCACTTATAATCAGTGCGATGTGTGATTTGATACAGCCAAGTCAAATTAAATAAGGTTTAGCATGGAGCAGTTTTGGCCGCGTAACATTGGTTAGGCGTGTTCCAAGTTCCTTAAAGGAATAATTCACTTTTTCCAATGGCCCATTTATTCACAGATGCTCACTAACACCTAAGGTTTTTCCTTTCTACTTTGCAACTAGGCCAATACAGTAGCTCAGCGCTCCGGCAGTCGCCCCCCACTAAAGCGATCGCTAGAAAGCTAACTTATGCCAACTCGTCGTCACTCTGCGGAAGAGAAGAATTTTGGTTCTGGGGATTTGAAGATTTGAGCTTGGGCACGGGTGTGATGGAGCAGGGAGGTAATCCTTGCAGGCCTTGAGAGGATAGTAGAGGTAGATCTCCTGTCAATCCAGGCAGAACAGCCACTTCTATCATGCATATGTTGAGCAATGAGTTGTTGGATTTGGTTGAGAGGTTCAGTCACAGTGCAACCTCAGCTTGAAAGTAAGTTTCTCATCGTAAACTGTTCATAGAACGGCCCTTTTATGAACAGTTGGTAATTTAGTGTGGCAATTCGGAAAGGAAAACGGGTTCTTGACGGTGGGCGATCGCGGCGGCTGCCCAACAGCAAGCTGCGGAATCGGGAGTATCTGCTACTTGGCGAGGTCATTACCTTACTGGAAACTGCCAAAACGTACAGCCGTTATCCAGATCGGGACTATGCTCTCATTCTTATGATGTTTCGCCACGGTCTACGAGCATCCGAGGCAGGCATGTTGGAATGGAAGGATATTGACCTAAGCCAGAACAGCATTTATATCAAACGAGTCAAAGGCAGTCGCTCTGGCGTTCATCCACTGTTGGAAGATGAGAGAAATATTATTTTGAAAATTCGTCAGAACAATATCCCTCAGATTTTTGTCAATGAACGAGGGCGATCTTTTTTGGTTCCCGCCAAGATACCAGGACGAGCAGACGAAGCACCTGGTATTTCCAGGATTGTTGCCCGTGTAGGGGAAGTGAGTGATCTCAGTATCAAGGTTCATGCCCACATGCTGAGACATAGCTGCGGGTATTGGCTAGCAAACCAAGGATACGATACGCGCCTTATCCAGGATTATCTAGGGCACGAAAACATCCAACACACAGTTAAATACACCAAGCTGAATCATGAACGATTTAGGCAACTTCGTTGGTCAATATGAGAGGCGATCGCTCCGGAACTAATTCGTGCAGGGAGAGTAGGAGCCGCTCCCTGCACGAATGGATAATTAACCTTTTGCCCCAGAAAAGCTGATTTTAATAGCTTTCACAAACGGTTCCAATATCGCCGCATCTTCGGCTGATAGTTCGCGCAGATCAATTTTCTGAAGATCGGCTCGAAGCGATTGGATTCTCCGTTTCGCCCGCTTAGCTCGGAGTCTCATGACCAGCCGGGAGCAGTAGTGGGGGATGTCGATCGTGATCATCCACGTTGTCAGTCCGACACATAGAGTCGTTACTAACGCAGACAGAAATATTGCTGTTCCCACATTGGTGTAGGAGCACAGAGCTAGTACTTGAGTGGGATTGCTGAGCAGGGGAATGAGTCTGATTGGAGCAACTCTGACCCAAGGCAGTATCTGAAATGGAGTGGTTAGGCTTGCCAACATCTCCATCAGGCCTGAGCAGAATACTGCATTCTGAGCTGACTGGGTGATGTAGAGAATTCCAGTCAAATTGAGGAGCCCCAGACCGATTGTAATGATCCCCTTGAACAATCGTTGCAGTTTGAGGAATGGTTGCATTAGAACCTCTGGCCTTTGGGCTGGCAGTGCCTACTGGGAGGTGCCGTTGAACTCTGACGCCAGCCCTACTACAAAAAAATCTCGCCCATCAACAGAACCCTTGCGAATTAGGTCATTGAGTTGAGCACCAGAAGCAAAGCTAACATTAGTGGCTCCTGCCTGCCGATAAGCGTAATAGGTGGCATCATCATACTTTTTTGATGACTGGGATGCCTGAGGTTGTACCTCTACCTTAGTTGTTGTGCTCTTAGCTGGCTCTTCTTTTTCAGGAGTCAGCTTACTCTTTTTATTGATGAGGGCGATCGCGTAGTTGCAGCTCCGTTTGAACTCTGCACTAGCCTCGTCAATATCAAACACTAAGGTGTTGATTTCACCGACGTGACGCTCTACCTCGTTAAACCGTAGGTTTTTCAGAGCAAGCACCATTTGGTCAGGGTCCTGGTAGCGATCGGCAAAAGCTTTGATGGCCGCTCGGACTTCTCGGCCTTGCCGAATAAATTCTTCAACCCGCTCCCGGCCTGTCGTTTCACCCGAGCCCAGAAGCTTATCCGAAATTCGTTCGAGCCATCCTTTGCGGTAAGCAACAACGACCAGCGCGATCGTTCCTACCAGAGCTAAGAGTGCTCCAGCGATTAAGTATTCCATGAATTGAATTGCCTCCAGTTGTGGCGATCGAGGCTAAATATTTAGATGCACTTTGATTTTGATTAAATGCATCTGTTAACTAAGTTATCTTATGCCTATAAATCATATACTGCAATAAGTCAAATTACGGATTTATTTCAAAACAGGAAATAATCTAAATCAAGTCAGTATGCTAGTCAAAACAAAAGCGCAATGGTGTTTTGAAAGCGAACTCGCTTTAGAAACCGTGGTGTGGGAAAATCTCGGATCTTTATTCTCACTAGCTCCCCTTAAACGGCAATATCAGTGCCAAGGAGAGATTTGTGACATTGTTGCCAGTGATGCTAATAACGGTTTAGTTATTTTAGAGCTGAAAAATTCTGAGGATCGCTATATTGTTCAGCAACTTACTCGTTATTATGACAATCTGATTCAGGAAAGGCCTCTACCTAAACAAATTGATTATTCACGACCTGTCCGACTCATCGCGATCGCGCCTAGCTTTCACCGGCACAACTTCATTGATCAAAAATATCTTCGTCTAGATCTGGAGTTTTTTACTTGTAAGATTATTCAGTCTGATGAGATTTTTTCCTTGCAACTGCAATCCATAGAAGCCCAAGAGAGCAAAATTATTAAACTAGCCTACACCCAAGTGCAGGTCTCCCAATCTTCAGGCTTACCAAAACCACCTCAGATGCTACTGGATCGCTTAGGAGGATGGCCTATTGAGGCTCAGCAAAACATTTTTAAGTTGCGTGAACGCATTCTTCTTTCTGACCCACGAATGCAAGAAACAGTTAGTGGTCAATCCATTTATTACGGTCGGGGAAAACAAAACTGTGCAGAGTTGTACTTTGACAAAAAGCAGCAAAGCCCAATTTTATTCCTATGGCTACAACTCTGGCGCTATGAGAAAAATGCCACTGGTCGCCACCGAATTTGGACCGATTGGGAGCGGATTTTATTCTGGGCTCATGTTCCTACAGGGCTGGGGCAGGCGAAGACTCGTGAGGAATGGAAGCAGATTCCCCAAAATAAATGGCCACGAAAGCACCTAGAAATGGGAAGAAGCCTTATTGCCGATTCTTTTCATTCAGAGCTTTCAACTAGGCTTGGATGTAAAGAAAGTACTTCTTCCTTGATACCAATAGTTGATGCTGCCCTAGAAAGATGGCAAACGAGGCTTTGACAAAGTTTGACTGCTACTCCATCTACTTGGGGTAAAGTTAGTAAGGTAAGGCTGCAACGAAGTGCCATACGATCGCTTAAAAGTTTGAACAGTAGGGAATTCAACAAAGAATCCTGAAAACTGAAACTTGCCCGTAAATGATAGCTGGGTTGCTTACGAAAGCTAGGGTAGAATCAGCTTTTCAAGCAGTTTTGAGGTAAGAACTTGCCCACAAATAGTCATTTCTTGGTTACGTTGAGGCAAATCGCGAAAATTGAGGTGGGGTTATGGCTTGTTTGAAGGAGTATCAGTGATGAAGTTTTGGAGAGTCTGGGCAATTCTCCTCGGTCTATCTTTGATGATTGGCGAAACTATCCGGAGCTGGGGGCAGGGGCGAAACCTACTCTTTGTTCTAGATGACTTCTTCGTAGGATTACCGCTTGTTGTAACAGCAATCCTTATGGCTCGACCATCTGTTCCTCGCTTGTGTGCCTTTTCATCCTCATTTGCTGCGAGCGCAGGTATGTTATATGGGAGCTTCTTCGGAAAGCTTGCTGATTTGTCCAAACCAGCATCGAGTAATATTGAAGTCCGACTGCTAACTGCTTTAATTGGTTTGGCATTCATATCATCAATACTTGGCTTATTTGGGAGTATTCGCGCATCTAGTAACGTGGTTGTCAGAAATACTAATAGAAGTTCCACTTGAAAAGTGAGGGGCAGCCATTCTTCTCTTGATCCTTGTGTTGGCGATCGCCACTCCTCATCAACCAATGCAGTCAAAACCAATACATCAGTGCGAAAATTCATTGCTTCAATTAAAGCTGATGAATCAATCTGGGTACTGCTAGCAACATGAGCGGTCATCACGTCATAGTCCCACAGCAGTTCGATGATCCCCTCCTCCACTTCCGATTCGCCCATCTCCTCTGCTTCAAAAGCCATTTGCTCTTGCAGAGCTTCTACAATCTGCTGTGGTGCGATCGTTTGAAGCTCAGACCTGGGCGCCGAAGTGGGATTAGCCTCTGGCTCAAGATCTAACAGCTTGGTGTCCCCTCTGAGAAATGAAAGATATACCAAGCCATAGCCTCTATCAATGGAACGGTAGTACAACTACTTAAAAACTTTGAATAGTGCTCAAGATATGATGATGGAGAAGTAGAGTGCCTTGCTGTTCTCCTCCCATGCCTGCCTGTCCTCTGTATACGTCTGCTCAAACGGTTAAGAATGGTCGCATCCATAACGGTAAACAACGCTTCAAATGCCGCGATTGTGGACGACAGTTCATTGAACAACCGACCCAAAAAGTGATCGACCTAGCGACACACGAACTGATTGACCGATTGCTGCTGGAGCGCATTTCCCTAGCTGGCATTGCCCGTGCGGTACAAGTGTCTGAGCAATGGCTTCAAACCTACGTCAATGAAAAATATGCCAAGGTGCCCCAAAGCGTGCAGGTGACACCCAAAAAAAGGGGAAGCTAACGATTCAGTGTGATGAACTGTGGTCCTTTGTAGAGCGCAAGGGGGACAAACAGTGGGTCTGGCTAGCCCTTGATGCAGACACTCGTGAGATTGTCGGGGTTGACATTCGGGTATGGCAACGATTCGTGTAAAAATGTATCACGAGGGGCATCAAAGCTTTATTAGAGAGACGTTTCAAGGATCAATCGTTTGTACTACCGGAAGGTCATAATCAATGGGAGGTGGGCAACGATTAAGGTTGAGATCGTACCGTCCAAAGCGATTCACATGCTGCGTCCAGTAGGGACTAAGGGCAGCAACGACCTCTGGTTCTAAGGGATAGCCTTTTTGCCGCAATTCATGGAGAATTCGACTGATCTCAAAAACGTTGTAGAAGATCAGGCAATTTGCCACCAGGTGGTTATAGCGAATCATCTTTCGCTGTTCTTCTCGGTTGTTCGAGGAAATGACACCTTCTCCCCCAAACGACAACCATTAAACCTTATCGGAAATTAGACTTTAGAATTAATACGGTGCACCTGGGATGAGGTCGGTAGATGAAAATGACGTATGCGGAACTACGAACCAAACCGCAGGTCTTGTGTAGTTTAACAGGGCTCACCCCCAAAGAGTTTGAGGCTTTGTTAGAGAGCTTTCAGGCTGCTTGGGAGGCGTTTGTCAAAGAGACCTTCCAGCATCAAGCGCGCCAACGAGCCTTCGGGGCAGGTCGAAAAGCTCACCTCAAACAGCTCGAGGATAAACTGCTGTTCATCCTGGTCTACTTCCGACTCTACCCCACACAGATGGTGCAGGGATTTCTCTTTGGGATGAGCCAAGCCCAAGCGAATGAATGGATTCATCGATTGAGCGCCATCCTTAATCGCGCCTTGGGGTATGAACAGCAGTTGCCCGAGCGAGACCCAGCCAAGCTAGAGACAGTGCTGCGGGCTTGTCCAAGCCTAGAATTCATGATTGACGGGACCGAGCGACCGATTAATCGACCCCAAGATCAAGACGATCGCAAAACCTATTACAGCGGCAAGAAGAGAACTCATACCGTCAACAACCTGGTGATCAGCGAACGCGGAGGCAAGGTTATGTTCCTGAGTGACACCTACGAAGGCAAAAAACACGACAAGAAAATTGCGGATGAGGAAGGCTTGAGCTTTCCCCCAGGCAGCACCCTCTGGCAGGATAGTGGGTTTCAGGGCTTCGCTCCCGAAGGTCTGACGATTCGACAACCGCAGAAGAAACCCCGAAATGGGTCACTCACGCTAGAGGAGAAAGCTCACAACCGTCAGATATCGAGGACTCGAGTCGAGATCGAGCACCAGATTGGAGGGATCAAGCGCTGTCAAATTCTGTTGCACAAGTTCCGCAATTGGGTTGACTACTATCTTGATGATGTCCTAGAAACGGCTTGCGGCTTGCATAACTTTCGACTCACCCACCGTTCTCAAAAAGCGAAGCAGACGCCCCAAGCGGTTTAGTTGCAGATCCAGAGGGCAAGGAGTGACTTGATCACTGTCCCTCTCTATTTCCAATAAGGTTTATTGTACGAAGTGGTTAAAAGCCTCACTCTTGTTGGTCGCCGCATGGATGGTCGCTCGCAGTTGTGCATCATTGAGATATTGCAACAAGAAACCCGTTCTGACTGCACAGCCTAAGACGTGAAATGCTTGGTAGAGCTTGTTTTTGGTACTGTTGGTGCTGAGTTTCCGCAACCCGGTTGAAGCATTGATCTTGCCTGCCTTAACGGACAATGCAACCCGCAGCATATCTGGCAGATAGGTCTCAATCTGATTCCAGTTGACGGTATCGGTAAACAGCGAATCAACGTGCTGATAGCGCACAGATCGCATTGGGCGGTAAAACGTCAAGGATTTCCAGTTGCGGATGCGAGGCATCAAAGTAATGCCCAGCAGATATGCCAGGGCAAAGACGGTTGCACTTTGAGCCTGGGTGTCGCCATGAATGGTGTCCGGCTGGATCTCAGATTGATTGTTCAGCAAGCCATCGAGAATGTAGACCGCTTCCCAAACTCCACAAGGAATAAAGTGACTGAACAGTGCAATGTAAGTGTCTGAGACATGATAGTCGCCAATGCCGCCATAGCCGCCGTAACGAATGTGGTACTCCGCCAGTAAATTGTTTTCGTAGATATCCCACTTGGTGCCATCGACTGAGGCTTGGTTCCCAGTTCCCCAATACTTTGGCAAGTTGAAACGGTTATACGCATCAATGATGGCAGTAATGGCTGCTTGCAGCTTATCTAAATCAATATGCCGTTGATGCACATGGGACACCTGCCGTCGGTCAAATCCTTTGAGCGACCGCGCGGCTTGGGAAGGACCCAAGTTGCAGCCATAGCAAAAGGTGGTTGCTAAATACCGAGCGACCGGACGATCTAGTTTGCTATCGTGTCCTGATTTAGGTTTGAAGAAGCGTGTCCAGTTAAGCCACAGTTCTGTGTCAATCAAGGTATCGAGCAAATTCACGGGGCGAATGCGTTCAGCGATACGAGCTTTTAGTTGAGCTGCTCCAGGCACCGTCTTTGCTTTCGCTTTGCGAATCACCAGGCGGTCTTGTTGATAATCGACCTCCGCGTTGGCGGGAAAGGCATCATCAAACGTGGTCGCGCAATCTATCAGCCACCGTTGCACATGAACGACAAAGGCTTGAGGGTCGGTTGGTAATTCCACTTGCTGCCCATACTCTGCCAGGGCAGCCTCATATTCCTCCCACGAAATGAGTTGGCTGTAGTAATCGCCGTAGTCAGAACTTCCTTCAACGTAGAGGTCGCCGGACTTCAGTTCCAGGAAGATCTGTGAGAAAACGCAAACTTCAAAGTGGCGACGATGAACGCTCTGAGGCACTGGGGCGCGGGCACGTTGCCCCGTAACTAATTGCCACCATTTGGAGGAAATCCAACTTAAGTCAATGGGCTGGACTCTTTGCTCTGCCTCAGTGCCAGCGTTTTCTACTCGAACGACCGGCAAGTCTGCTTGCCGATGATGCCGATGTTTCAGCAAAAAATCAATCACTTCTTCTAGGGTCGTGTCCTGTGTACTGGAGCGTAAGGGCAGCACCTCGATGAGCCGAAATAAAGTAGCTCGGTAGTTTTTGTAGAAGTTCTGCATCAACGAGAAGTAGTTGTTTTCTACATGGCTCAGATGAGCATCGCACTGTTCTACCAAGGCATCGCCTTGATCCCCAATGATGGACTCAATGGCAGCAAAGCGATTTGGGATTTCGCCGGGTTTCTGATATGCCAGCACCACTTCCCGCAGGGTCGCAATCAATTCGTCGGTGCGGGGTTGCATTTCGACTCGATACTCTGCCAACGCAGTTCTGCCTTTGTGATGCATTTGCTGCATCTGCTTGATAAACATCTCTGCCAAATCATCCAGGGTGCGAGCAGACTGAACGCTCAGCAGGGCAACCGCCAGGGTATATCGCTTAGACGGCTCCATCTGCTTCATCCGAGCCGCATCCAGCGTCATCGCTTCCTGGGCGAAGTGTTTGACTTTGACCTCTGGAATGCCGATTAAAGCAGCTTGTCCAAACTGCAACTGCTGCAATTTCTGCAATCGCTCAATCCAGCTTCGCAGATGCGTGAGCGTCAGGTTGCCTGCATCCTGTTTGAGTTCATTCCAGGGAGTGCTGGTGGCATCGGTGGTGATTTCAAACAGGGCATCAATTTGTTGGCGACTGGCAACCGTTAAATGAGCATTGACCTGTTGATAAAAGGCGGTCGCCACCTGCGCTCGGATTTGCTGTGCAACCCGTTTGAGGGTGCTAAAAGCCGGTAGTTCAAACCGTTGGCGCACCAATTCTTCAATTGCAACATTGATCAGATCTGCTAAATCCTGTTTGGTCAGTGCGGCTTTACGCAGGGCTTCCTCCATCACGACCGCTGCTGCCCGATTGTAGGGATGCAACTGCAAGTAGTCTCGAACGATCTGTAAGTGTCGCCGTCGGGTGACCGAAGCATCATAGTCTGCTAATTGCCGACTGGAAACATCGAGATGGGCAACCGCCGCAATATGGCGAATAATGCTGTTGGGTACGACTTGGGTAGAAACCGCATAACCCAGTCGCTGAAATGTTTTGAGCAAGATCAGCAAGCCCAGCCGTGTCCCACTCCCGCTTGCCGTGGCTCCTTTCGCAAAGGCTAACTCCTCAACGGTTGGGGTGTAGATGGTTGTCAGTTCCTTAACGGTGAGATGGCTCTTTTGACGAGGATAGGCAGTTTCTTGAACACTGGGCATGACACCCTCCTGATACTAAATCGATGAGGGCTGTTGGGACTGATATGCCATGCCACAATGCGGACAGAAGCGATGTTTGAGCGACCCAATCGGTGCCTTGCACTGCCAGCACTGATGACGAAGCGCACTGCCACATAAGCAGCAGTATTTTGCTCGAACCTCCGCCCAAAGGGGATCTGTGGGGTTGCCTGGTTTCCAACAGTGGGGGCAGAACTTCAAGCGGGGGGACGGCTCAATGGCTAGACCCCGTTCAACCGCTTCGAGATGCTCCGGTGGAACTTGCAATGCAACCGCTAATCCGCTTTGGGTTTTGCGGTTGAGCCTGGCTGTTTTCCCTCGTTCCAACTTGCCAATACTGTGCAGATGCACACCGGCTCGCTCTGCCAGTGCCTGTTGACTCAAACCTCGCTCCTGGCGAACCCGGCGAATGTACTGCGCTAAGGATTCTTGAGGATGAGGTACCTGTTCTGTTTCTAAAGTATTCACAAAACGATGCTGGTTAATGTGCAGCTAAAGATATACTGCTGCTAAAGCAAAATACGTCTTCCCTTAACACAAACCTTGGTTTCTTGATTGCGCTTGCCACTGTCGCCACTCAGTTTTTGGATCGTCTAGGACTAGCTCAAAAGACTCAGCAGTCTTACGAGTTAACCTTGATGCCTTTCTTACAGGCGTACGGAAGCGACCCGATTGAGTCGCTCACTCGCCCGACTATTGAAGCTTATTTGAATGGATTGACCCATTTGGCTTACACCACCCACCAGCGGCATCAAGCTGTGATCCAGGCATTGTTTAATTTCGCCGTTGATCAGGGTCATCTGTCTACCAATCCCATTGCTCGCTTGCGGCATCGCAGACCTGACCCAGCCAAAGGAGAAGTATCAAGTGACCAGGTCATTCGTTATCTGACCCCTGAGCAGTTGCGGCAACTGTACCAGGTTGTTGCCCCAGATATTCGCCTGAGTGCATTAGTGCATTTACTCCATCGCACAGGGGCAAGAATTGCAGAACTGTTAGCGCTGAACTTAGCAGACATGAATCTGGCTCATCGCCGATTTCAAGTGATTGGTAAGGGAAACAAACAGCGCTGGTGCTTTTATAACGAGGATGCAGAACTGGTGCTGAACCAATACCTCCGGTACTACCGCCATCAGGAGTGCATGGCTTTATTTACGGCTCAGCATCCTCTAACGCAGGCAGTATCGCGCTTGAGCTATCGCACCGTGTACACCTACTGGCGGCAGTTCACACAATTAGATCCGCTACTGAAAGAGGTTCGCATTCACGATCTGCGCCATACCTTTGCAACGGAGAGAGTCGGGTTAATCAGTATCGAAGAATTACGGGCGCTGATGGGGCACGAAAATATTCAAACCACATTACGCTATCAGAAGGTTACTTCTGAGCGAGCAGAAGTGGCAGCCCAGAATGCATTTAAGCTATTGCAGACAAGTAACCATGAGCCGTGATTAAATGGGTACTTCTGTTTACTTTTGAGCTTCAAGCTTTATCTGCAACAGAGTATGGCTACTACTCTGCTGATGGAAAATAAGACACCCATTGAGGCGGACGACAAAACGGTTTACGCGTCTCAAAAAATGGATCTTCAAAAGTACTGGTATATATAGCTTTAAGGGCTATCGTGATACATTTTTACACGAATCGTTGCCATACCCGACCAAGGTAATGAGCGCTTAGTTGACCTCGTCACGAATAACGATCGCTTTGCCTTTATTACTCGCATCATCCGCAACCATTTTGATTCCCACTGGAAAATCTCTGAGACCTGGGCACCTCAAGATGCTTGTCCCTTCTAGCTAACCCCAGGGAAAACGATCGCTCCTCCATCTACCCAAAGGGGCGATCGCTTCAGATGGAACTTCACTTATTTAATCAACACGGTTATGGAATTAAATCAGTACCCCACCGCAATCGCTTCAGCTGCCCAAGCCCTTAACGATTTAGAGCTTGACATTACCAAAGTCAGACGGCAAATTGCTCGAATTGAATGTAGAGCGGATGCCAAAGTCGCGACGAACCCGAACCTCCAGAGTGATGTAGCTCGTCAAGCTGAACGATTCTATTTGCTTGACATTAGCAGCAAGTATCAAGAACTATTGGATGACTTGGAAAATCTCATGCATCAGAAATCCACAGCAATGGCCGAGTTGGAGCGTGCTCGCAACGAGTTCTCGGTGGCTAAGATTGAGGCGATCGCGGCAATCGCTCAACAAATTGTAGGTTTAGAACGTGCTGACTTCGTCGGGCTCTAACTCCTAAAACAGACAAATAGCGATCGCTCTCTAGTCTTAGGGGTGCGATCGCTATTTGTCTGAGCTAACTTCGCAAGCGATCGCTACGCTTGATCGAGTGTTCTGTAACCTGTGGACTTTTATCTGGATGCCCGCAAAGGAACGATCGCTGCCAAATCGTTTTTTAAGTTGAGAATTAATCGTATGTCTCATTGAATAACGCTTGGCTCAGTAAGCTTGAATGTTTAAGATGTGGGTTGGCAATTTTAGGTAAACAGCTCATGCAAAGCATTCAAGGACTTGGCCTCAATTGATGCTGAAAGCTGATCCGGGTCAGCATCAAAACTCTTCCACAGCGGCTACTGTTCTCAAACCATAGAGATAGGGAACCTTGTAATCTAGCCCTCACAACTTCCAAGTATGAGCAGATTTCTTACCCTTACTCGTTCCTTCCTCACACCCTTGGTAACAAGGTCAAACAGCAGGGAACGCACCCCCACAATCAGCAGCTATGGTCAAGGTGATTCTGGTGTGCCGAGGGAGGAGATGCAACCCATCATGGAATGGCTGTTTGCAAGCCTTCTGAATGCTGGCTACTCTGGTACCGCTCACCTCATCTGGTATAACGATGCGGTACCCCCCAATCCCTATCTAGAGAAAGCAGTCAAGGATGGGATTAGGAAGGATGAGCCCACTCTGCTTTATCGTTGTGGCGCTAGAGTGCAACTGCTACCCAATGGCTACTATTGGCGCTTAATGGCAGAACACCCTTCCAACCGCATCTATCAGCTAGAAGTCAAAGATGAGGATTGATGAGTCTGAGTATTAGACGGAAGCTACCCGAATGCGATCGCTGCATTTTTTATGCTCGCGATCCTCATCTGGTCTGTACCAATCATCCGAGTGGGGTGAGTGGTGATGCTTGCTCAAATTTTGAGTGCGACCCCACAGCAGAACTAGAAGAATTGTGGGAACCGGAGGGAGCTAGCTACTACAACGGCGAGTTGATCGTGACTCCAGAACAGCGTTGGTCTCGCTTAGAAAAGTTGGCACTACTCGAATCCCACCCACTGTTTACGGGCCGATGTCCTCACTGTGAGGCTGGCATTGCTTTAGAAACTTCAAACATCCATTGGGATTGTGGGTGCTGTGGCTGGCAGGATGATTCAGTGTAAGAAGCTCATCGCTTTACTTGGGAGCTTGCTCTAGGGCAAGCAGGAGATCCGTTTTTAAGTAAGGGCTTCACTTTGAGGGTTGCTCCCTGCCCTTTAGCCTCGCAAAGAATAGCTAATGTAGTGCTTTTCCCTTGCTCGGTCTTCCCTAGAAAAACACCTCCTACATAGCCTACTTTTGTGAGTTCTCCAATCGGTACGGCATAAACCAGTGCTGATTCTGATGTGATGTGAATTGAGTATTCATATGAATTCGTTTTACTCTGGATGCCCAAGCCAAGGTTTTCAGTTCCGCTGGTAAATTTTTGATGATCTAGATAGTAGCTTTGCTGTGCCCGATTGATTGCCCCTGCATAAGCTTTCCCCTCCCACTGCTTCGCCTTACAAACTTTGTTAATGAAACCGTTGCAGTGGCCCGGAGTACCGAAAAGCAGGAAATACCCCACTACGGGCGCTGCAATGATAGTTGCCAGTAGTCGCAGCAAGCAGCCTCCTGCAAAAGAGGAGTGATTTTGAGAATCCGAATTCATACAAGAATTCCATCAAGATGAAAAGCGATCGCGACTGCCAACATCAAAAGTTGATTCATGGAAATCCCTACAGAGGACAGGCTTAGGGTACCCGCTCGAGGTGGGTAGCGCGATCGCAGGGAAGGTGCAGAGTTGGCCTGCTAGTGAAGGAGCTTGTAGCTTAGTGAAAGAAGTAGGCTTTAATTATGCGTATCCAACAAGCCATTCAATCCTTAGTACGGCGACATCGAACCAGGATTGATACTTACCTTTTCATTACCATTCTGGTGACTAGTCTCTGCGTTCGATTCGGTATCGGACCCCAAGAACTGATGCTTCCCATCGCTCTTGTCTGCCTTGTCACCTCCTTTCCATTAGGTTTATTCAGAATCTGGCAGCAATGGCAGCATTACAAGGCATGGGTCGCTTCCAGGGAAGCTCGGTTAAGGGCACATATGGCAGCGTTCCCAAAGCCCTTAGGCGATCCAAACTGCGTTCATTCAGCGCGATCGCCTTACATCCGATGTGGCATTAATCCAGAGGGGCCCTGTGAAGAATGTGCTGATTTTAAGAGGCTCAACCCTTAAGTCCTCGTTGCCTCAGGGGGTCATTACGCTATCTGAAGCAGTGGTGGATGGCCTACTAGGTGCCTAAGATAGTGAGAAGGTGCAGCTTTGTGGAGGCGTAACGTGCGCATCAATTTTTTGGCGTGCTTGATGGGGCTGTTGTTGATCTTGTCCGGATGCGTGCTCGCTCCTCCCATTGAGAGTCCACCCTCAGTTCCTACACCAACCCCTAGTCCTTCCCCTCCCCCTCCAACCTCTAGAAGTGTTCACCTACGGTTGGGCAATCCTAGTAATGCGGTGGCCAATGTAGCCAAGCCAGATAACTACTTGATGGTGAAGCCGCAGTACGCCCTCTCCTACAACCGCAGTAAAGGCACCCCAAACTGGGTGAGCTGGCAACTGAATTCAACCTGGTTGGGAGAGACGGAGCGGCAGAATAACTTCCGTCCAGACCCCCAGCTGCCTGTTGGCTGGTATCGAGTGAGTCCTAGAGACTACACCAACAGTGGCTTCGATCGCGGCCATCTCACCTCCTCTGAAGATCGAGGCGGAACGGTTGAGGCGAACTCTGCCACCTTCTTGATGACCAACATCATTCCCCAAGCACCAGATAACAATCGAGGGCCGTGGGTGGCGTTGGAGGAATACTGCCGAGGTTTAGTCAGGCAAGGAAAAGAGCTTTACATTATTGCAGGAGGCAGGGGTCAAGGCGGGGTGGGTGAACAAGGACCAATGACCACGCTCGCAGCAGGCAAGGTTGTGATTCCAGCTAGCACTTGGAAAGTGATTGTAGTGCTTGATCAACCAGGAGCTGGACTGAAAGGCATTACTACCAAAACACGAGTCATTGCGGTGGACATGCCGAATCAACAGGGCATTAAGAGGAATAGCTGGCAGTCGTTCAAAACGTCAGTAGACCAACTTGAAGCAAAAACTCAGTATGACTTCTTGAGCAGCGTGCCGCGATCGGTTCAAGCGGTAATGGAAGCGAATGTGGATAGTCAATAGCTAGGTTTCGACTAGTTTGGTGGAGAGGCCGACGCAATCATTGCCGCAAGTGCCAAGAATATAAACATCAATCTCGATTTGCCCAACGCGATACACTTTGACATTGTGCAGCGTGCTGGCGATCGCGCTCTCTAGGTTTTTGAACTTGGCAGCACTCTCCTGCTCTTGCAGGCCGAACCAGTCCTGCTCTTCGGTGGCAGGCCGAAAGAAGTCAACTAAAGTCACTACCTTCACTGAGGTATCTGCTGGATGCCCAGTGTGCTGAGCGACCTTTTCTGGAGTCCAGGTCTCTTGAGCTTTTCCTTCCCAGATGAACACTTCAAAGGGGTAATCAGACTCACTCATGAATTGCAAGCCACTGCATGCTGCCTTTAGTTTGCTGACCACATCCGAACTACTCACACGACCTCCGCTTCAGTCGCTGGGGATGCTTTTCATCCTAAGCAATTGATCGCGCTTTCACCAGTCATGAAGTCATGGCATGATTTGTCTCTGCCATTCTGCTTCGTCCGCTTCTAGAGGGCGAGCATTCATTTGTGCAGATGGCCCAAGTGGAATTTTTTGCGAGTCGCAAGTATTTCCGAGCCGAAAAGGCTACCGATTGTCCTAGGCTCAGATACGCTCTTGGCTTGTGGTGCTCTGGGGTGCTCGTCAGATAGCTGGACGAGACCCCTTTATGGCGGACATCCAAAATTGGGCTGACGGCTTGCAAATCATCTTGGCAGTCGATCTCAGCAGCAACCAGGTGTATAAACGTGTAAAAGTTGCTTGCCTGGAGTAAAAACTAAACTCTTTTACGCCAAAAGTTAGATTCATCCCAACTTCCAAGATCAAAGGTCAGGAAATTTTTTACTATCGAAGAATCAGCTTTGAATTCTTATAACCGTTTTATTCCTATCAAGAGACCTTTTCAACTATGTCTTCTTTAACCGCTGAACAAGAAAAAATCCTTATGGCTTTTGTGGCGGCCCTAGCTCAGCAAGAGGAATCTTTGCCTCTGGGACTACAAAAACAACTCCAGGCTATTGGTCAGAATCTGGAGGCTCGGGTTGTGGAGCTACCCGTAATTGCAGCCAGCCTCCCAAATTTAGATCACGCCTACCAGGCAGCTCTAGCTGATCCCCAAACAGACAAAGGCAACCAAGGTGCAACCCTGGTCTCCACAAATCAAGAGCATAGTACCCAGCTTCGGGAACATGCTATCCAAATTCTCACAGATTCAGACCCAGTTCAAGCTGCTCAGCACCACCCCTCTCGAGGGTTAGGGCAAATTGCCTCCAACCCCCTGAAGCGCTTCTTTGGCAGAGGCTAGGAAAGGATACCGATCAGAGATTAGGATCAAGGTTTACCTTGGTAGGGCTTGCCCCTGAATACCCTGCTGCAACGAAGTACAACGTCAGCTTTGAAATAAGCAGCTAGAGAAGCGCAAACTTTATGTCCCAGTCCACTTCCCAGCTCTAAGCCTCTAATTTAGAGGGCTAAACGTGAGAGTCGATCTTCATCAACAATGCGGCGGGTGGTGATTCGCTCCGGATAGGACCTCATGAACATATTGGTAAAGTGGGTGCCGTAATGAATGGAGGCATCACTATCAGCATCCAATAGGGGGCGGATTTCAGCATTAAAGTTGGGTTCATGGAAGTACGCTAGGGCAAATCGCTCCCTAGGGTTCAGCTTGACTTTGTGAGGGGTGGAGAGGAGATGGCCGTTAGTGATGAATTGCAAAATATCACCTGGAAAGACAGTAAGTACGCTGGGTACAGGTTTGACAAATGTCCAGGGGTCATCGTTTTCGTACATCCCCGCAGAGCTTTCAGTAGATAACCAATTTCGCTGACGCTGTTCTCCTGGCACAGGGGGACGGATATAAAGACCACCGCGATCGTCTTGAGAGGCAATGACTAACAAGCCATAATCAGTATGGGCTCCGATCCCTTTTGTGGCACTTTCAGATAACGCAGGGAATCGTAAAACGCGCATGTGATGCCAGCCATCTTTGGTCAAGTTGGTGAGGGCATTGATGTCATTGAGTTCTAAACCTAAAGCTACCAATCTCAACATTTTTTCACCGATCGCCCCCAACTCATCCATATAAGTTTTCATGCCTTGTTGATAGTTCTGATCAGGCCAAGGTACGGGGCCATGACAGGGCCATTGAGTCTGGACGCTGACATCGTGGAACGGGATATCTTTGCAAATTGTAAAGATCTCAGAGTGGTCAGCTTCGCCAGCCGTCACCTCTTCTCCGACAGCGATATAGCCGCTATAACTCAGGTCGCTAATGCATTGGGATTTGCTTTTGAGTGGCAAACGAAAGAATCGCTGGCTGGTCTCAAAGGCATTTTTAGTAGTTTGATCCTGAGTTAGATTCAAAGCAATTTGAAAGATGCCATCGCTTTGCCACACCTGAATCATCTGGCGGGCAATCTCAATATCAGCTTGTGTCCCAGTCACAGATTCGGGCAGGGAGAATGTCTGTAAATCAGTCATTTTGTCCTTGGTACTTGGCTACTATCTGGGGCGTAAACTTTGCGAATGTGAGGAAACGATGAAATTCACTTCTAAGGGAGGAAAACACCTTAGGAAACAAAGTACCCAATTCCCGCCAAGGAATAACTTTGCCATTGCCGCAATAGTTCAACAGCAGGGCTGTATTAGATGAGACGACACTGATGGAGAGGCGATCGCCTTCAGGATGGGTGTAGAACGGGAACTGAACTCACAGTTTCGCTCAAATTCGGTGCTGCCTCAGGCGTGACCTCAAGCTCCTTCTGGTCTAATGAGTTTGGCGGGCTTGGGACAAGTGGCATGAAGATTGTGGTGATTGGCAGCGGGTTTGGTGGGTTGTCGGCAGCCATCCGACTCCAGGCGCAGGGACACCAGGTGACGATTGTGGAAAAGCGGGATCAACCCGGAGGACGGGCCTCTGTGTTTAAGCAGGAGGGATTCACCTTTGAGCGGGTTCCACCATCATCACAGCTCCTTACTTGATTCAGGAATTGTTTCAGTTGAGCGATCGCTCCATCGAGGACTATGTCACCTTGGTGCCGCTTGACCCCTTCTACAATGTCCGCTTTGAAGATGGCTCTGTCTTCCAGTACAACGGCGATCGCGATTACTTAGTGGAGCAAATTCGCCAGTTCAACCCTGCTGATGTCGCAGGCTATCGGCGCTTCTACTAAGCCTCGGAACAAGTGTTTGAGAAAGGGTTCCCCTGATGACCCAACTGACGAGCGCTTGAACCTTGAAACTGAGGTTATAGAGGTCTGCGAACAATGCCCCATTAGCAAACGCAATTTCCTTCAGTTTTATCCGCATGCCGATCGCCTCCCAACCGTCTTTACTTAGCCAATGGTCTGGATTTCCCAAAGTCCATAACTCAGTCTGTAGGCGCAAGATTGTCGTTGCCTCACCTTAGGGTGATCGCTTCCCCATAAGCCCGACGGCGGTTTAGTCTTGTGCCATACCTAACGCCTCTCGTCGCGTGACGGTCGCGTGACTGCGGCATCCCTGTCGCGTAAGCGCGACACTGAGTCGATCTACCCCATATCCATTGCAGCAATTTTCGTCGCAGCTCAACTTTGACGCACTTCTGACGCACTCTTGACGCACTTCTAGTCCTTAGGAGCCATTAATTCGGCTTCATCGACTTCTACGATTGATTTTTGACGCACTTCTGACGCACTCTTGACGCAGTTTGTGTGAATTAAAAAACCCCTAGCTGTGCGGTTAGGAGTGTTATGGGTAGTACAAAAGTACAAATGGCATCCTTCACAAGTTTATTCTAGGACTACTGGCAGCTTAGTTCAGCCCTGTCGCGATCGCGCCTCTTCTACATCAATCAAATCTTTGGGGTCCCAATCCACTCGCCGCCTCTGGGGTGCTTGCCGCTGACCCACAAGCGACCAGAATTCGTGAACGCTCGCTCCATTAACATCTTTTCCCCCTGCAAGAGCACCCCATGACTGCTGCCTGCTGACCCGTCTCCCTGTTGAGTGTTGACCGCTTGAATCCTAAAACTGAGGTTATAGAGGTCTACAAACACTCCTCCATTGGCAAACACAATTTCCAGTTTTATCCGCAGAGCGATCGCCTTCCACCCGTCTTCATTTAGTCAAGCTGATGTCCCACCTTGGTTGGGATCGCTACCCCAAGACACGACCGCAACAACTTGATTTTGCGCCATACCTAACGCCTTCTTGCCACACCCTTGTCGCGTGATGCCGCGCACTTGCCTTCTGTTACCGGATAGCTCAGCTCCAATCAGTCGGAGGCGAGATTGCTTTGATCGCCAATCACCCATGAGCTCCAATTGCTCAACTGCCAGTCCAGGAGGGATGAGAACGTACTCGCTAAGCAGTACGACTGTATGGATGGGGAAGCTTGGGACGCACGCTGGTTCGCCTATTTTGGCAACGGGGAAATTGATTGTAGTGCCAGCATTACCAAAGGAGAGAGCTAATGAGTAATGTCCACTTCGCGGGAGGGTCAGTCTTTAACTTCCGATCCTCTAGAGTCAGTCCCATAGGCTTCTAAGCTCTCCCTCATATCACTTGAGACCGCTTCATTGAGCCAGGAATCTGACTCAGTTGTAGGCTCTCCGCCTGGATCACCCGCAGGAGATTCAATCTTAAACCGGGCAGGTGATCCAACCTCTGGCTCTATCTCTAAACGCTGCTGAAGTTGCTGCCGTTTCTCCTGTCGCCGTTGCAGAATCCCCCACACCTGCTGCCAATGAGCCAGATCCAGACTGTACACCCTGAGTTTCTCCCCCTCGTAGCCGGGATGGGAGCGAGACCAGTGCATGGTTAACTTAATACCCATTTGGGAGAGGAGCTGGTGAATGATCTGAGTGTCACTCATCGCGCTGGTAATGGTGTAGTGGAGTGCGACTTTGATTGGTGCTGTCAGGGCTCGGGCGCGATCAGCGTAGGGTTTCAAGTCGTACTTGCACCACTGCCAACCAGAACGAAGCTTGGCGATCAATTCATCCATGCCAATGTTTGAGCGCAGCCAACGTCGCAGTTCGGAGCCGGAAATGTCCCAAGGGCAATACCCCTGGTTCCAGGTCGCCTGCTTCTCCAATGCTTTCGCACTGCGATCGCTCGCCACGCCTGGAAACAGTTGCATCTCCAGGTTCAGGAGCTCTCCCCGCCGTCTGCCTTCTTTGTCCCACAACACATCCTCCAGGTGCAGGCAATCGAGGCAGTAGAACTCTTGGAAGTAGAACTTAGCGACTGCTAACGATTCTTCTCGCCCCAGTCCTTCCTTTTGTTCGAGCTTGAAGATTTCGCTAAAGGTTAAATCCGCTGCATTCAACAGGGCTCGTGCATCCACCTCTTGCTGTTCTTGGCGAGCGATCGCCAGCAGCGCTTTCATCGCTGAGTTGTTTTCCCGATCTTCGATGCTCACTTGATTACCTTCAAATCGCAGTCGCACTAGCAGGGCATCCCTCAAGTGATACATGGCGAAGTTCTGTTCAGCAGCAATCCGGCAAAACAGGTTGAGATGCGGATCACTCTGCCAGTCGTAGTGAGTGACTTCCCCGGTGACATCTTCTTTCAAGCTGGAGCGAATCAGTTGAATGGTGGCCGTAGTGCGTTGCTGGAGATGGTCTTTGAGCTCCAGGATATTGGGGGAACGACTCACCTTCGAGAAGTTACTACCTCGCTGGGCACACCAAACCACACGCTCAACGGGTTCTCGAACTCGCCCCAGGGCCTGGGCCATATCCGCATCGGTGCTGGAGGTTCCGGTAAAAATGCCGTAAACCTTGGAGATGATGCCTTGAGCTTCAATGCTGACTCCCGTGGCCACTGAGGGAGAACAAATAATCAGGTCATATTCACCTCGTTGCAGCACCACGTCTGGAGTTTGAATAAATTCGCGTTCGCAATCCCCTCCGCTGGTTTCGGAGTTGACGAGCAACACGCGCTGGTGGGGAGCCGCTTGGGCAATCAGGCGGGCGATCGCCTTACTGGTTCCCTTACTATCAGTGGCGATGAAGAGAACTTTGCCGGGTGCCAATGATTGCATCTCTGCCAGCAGTTCTCCAGTAATGGCGCTGCGATCGGGCGAGCGAATAAAGCGCACGGGGTAGCCTGCGGACTGGTAGGCGTTGCGGATTAAGAAAATGGGGGTGTCATCCCCTCGCAACTCTTTCAGGTAATGCAGAGTCGCGTTGTCGAGATCAGCGTCAGCCACAATGACGCGACGAGCCACTCGAATCAGTTCGCGCAGGCGGGATAGCAGCACCGGACGTTTGCCATCCTTGGCACAGGTCGAACTCGTCAGCAGGTGGCGGATGACCTGCACCACTTCATCGAGGATGAGATCACATTCGCTGAACTTGTTGGGATCAATGCTGAGTAAGGAGTCCACACACAGTCCGACTCGCAGGGTGTAACCGGCTCCATTGATAAACTCTCCCTTGACCTTATCGAGATCCCCTTTGTAGTCCAGTCCCAAGCGAGCGGACAGGTTGCGCATCAGTGCGATGCGGTGCCCTCCCGCGATCGCTTTTTCAGAATCTTGGAGTAGTGCCTGAATTTGTTTGGTTTTCCCAGTGCCTTTGGCACTCGCGATCGCCACAATGCCGCTGTCAGGAAGATGGTTGAGGACGAGAGTGGACAGGTCAGCGGTGGTGACTTTAACTGCGGCGGGATAGGTCAACCGATGCTCTAAGCGTTGCCAGATCAACCAGTGCTGCAAAGGCAGTGCCTGGTCGTAAGCACTCTGCCAAGCGGCAGCGCCACAGCGCACCATCAAATCATCGACCCCTTTGCCTTGAGCCGCTTTCCACGTTGCGACACTGACTAAGTTGCCTGCTTGACCTAGCAATCCTCCCAAGCGATACAGGGCCACGGACACTCGTTGTTGGGTCGCTTCCTTTTCGTCCTGGTCAAACGCCAAAACGAAGCGGCGATCCGGGATAGCAAATCTTGCAGCATCGGGAATCAACCGTCGAGTGCCATCGAGTAACCTTTGATAACCGCCGTTGACCCCGTAGAACGCCAAGGGCACGAAACCCTGACTCAGTAGCGAGAGCGCCTTTTTACCACCTTCAGTGTGGACCATGGGAATTTCAGGGTGTGCCTCAACCCAATCCCAGAAGGAGCCAAACAGAGGAACTTCTACGCCATAACGCCGACCGATTAACTGTCGAATTTCAGGAGGAACCGGGGGCAGGTAGGCACGGGAACCATTGCCGACAGGAGTTTCGTATTTCTGAGTTTTGCCTTTGCTATTGTGCCGGGGATGACTCAGTTTTGCCTGCCAGCAGGAACCATCTTCATTGATGAGTAGCACGGCATACAAATTGGTACGGGCCTGATACCCAAAGCGAGTCACATGCCAATTCAACGCTTCGTGGATGGGATAGGTAACCTCACCACCCGGGAGCGATTCAGTATCGCCAACCAATCGGGTTGCAACGTGGTACAGGCAGGGCGCGATCGCGCTACCTTCTACAAATTCTTGCTGAATTTGCTGAGCAAACTCTACCGGAGAACTATGTTCTTGTCTTATAAGGGGCTTCACATTGCTTCTTTTTGCAGCAGAGCCCTTGAAAGCAACTTTTGTACCCAGAGTAAACATTATTGATCTCCCTACCTTTGATGGCTTGAGGGAGAAGTTTCCATGCAGCAGCTAGAGATGTTTGCAGAAGTCTTGCCATATCTGCCAAAACAACCCTAAAATTAAGCAAGATAAAATAGATTATGCTTATTGAAAACATAATCTCAACTACATGGCTTCTCCTGTAGTTATCTCTTGGACTCTTTAACTTGGTGCTTGGCTGGCGGACAAGTTAGAGTCCATAACAAGTTTCAATTCAATAAAACCACTACCCTCCAAAACTGTTCTGGAGGGTTTCTTTTTGCTTGCCTCTCCTCCCTGTTACATACGTCAACATGCAATCAGCAGATCCGAAGGGTAGTGCAACCAGTAGATCTGAAGGTAGCCCAAAAGGTTTAGAGAAAAACCTTTTGTTAGAGTGAATCGAAACAACTGCTCAAACGTTAAGGGTTGGTCGCTTAAGCTTTCATCTTGACTGACTCAAAGTCGCAAGCTTTACCGCTTCGACTGCAACATATTAAACATCGAAAACTATAAAACACAAGATGCTGAAATTGACTCTGACATGTGAATACGCCGGAGTTACAGGTGGCTTATACGCCGGAGTTACAGGTGAAACTATACGCCGGAGTTACAGGTAAACGAATAGCTATACGCCGGAGTTACAGGTGAAACTATACGCCGGAGTTACAGGTTGATTGTTCAAACTCAGACTCAGCAAGCAAAAAAAATTAGCGCGCTCTAAAACTATACGCCGGAGTTACAGGCAAAACTATACGCCGGAGTTACAGGTAAACGAATAGCTATACGCCGGAGTTACAGGTGAAACTATACGCCGGAGTTACAGGTAAATCCTCTAAAAACGTACGCCGGAGTTACAGGTGCTGTGTTACTTAAGTTTACATAGTTGTTTCAAAGTCAGTTTCTTCAATAAGGTCAAAGGCTTTAAACTCATAGAACACAGCATTCCAGCGCGATCGCTGCTAGAATTTGCTCAGGCTCAGGGTATAGACAGTGAGTGACAGTGAAGATCTAACCTTTCCAATTGATGGGCAACTTTTGATGGTGTTGCCGAGGGCAGGGGCTTCGATTCACAACCCAGATGTGCAGCTGCCAATTCTTCGCTCTGATCCAGAGGGCTACTACCTTGAGATGCGAGTGGAGCCGGATGCTTCTGATCTAAGTGAAGTGGAAGTAATCCGCCGGATGCCCCTTGCCGATCTCTCAACCGAGGAATGGGAGGAATTGAAAGCGCAGTATGCCAAGTTAGATTTGAGGGACTGTGTTGACCAAGGGCTCAGCAAAGGACTAGAGAAAATTCAAGACCGGAAAATTCAACGTTTATTTATGGCGTTGCTGACGTTCCTCAACCCACGTCAGGTTGCGATTATTCTCTATCTTTATAAAGAGGCTGCCTGTCAGCAGACTGGAGCAACCGTTTCGTTCCGCTCAAATGACTTGCTGGAGAGCCTCGGTTACACTCGCACCAAGGATGGTGGATTTGCTTCTAAGGTGCGATCGCAACTCAACCGGGATTTAGTTGCTCTACATCGTACTGAGCTAGTCTTTGCCCAGTCACTCCGTAAAGGAGAGAATATTGGTGCCAAGGTAACGATCAAGAGTATCTTGCGGATTAAAGATTTTGAGATTGATCATGTCCCTCGGGATTTTGATCTGGTGAAAGCGGCTGACTATACCTATGAGTTAGCGGATGCTTACACGGTATCTCTGGAGTTCTTTGATGGACCAGGACGGACTGGGGACTATGTGTTGTTTGCAAACGATATTGACATTACTCAGAAGTTAGGCAGCAACGCAAAGAATGACTACAAGACTAAGTTGCTAGTTTACCTAGCTAGCCGGATGAAATGGGACACCCCGCAGGATGGCCAATACTTGGTCATCTCAAAGCAATATCTATTCAAAAATCTTGATCTCCTGGGAAGCAACCTTTCGCGCAACAACCAGATCTTTTGGCGCACAGTTGATGAGTTGAAGCAAGAAGGTTACATCTTGGGAGCACAGGAATTACCTCGTAAGAAGAAGACGGCTAATGTTCAGTTTCAAATTAATCCTGAAAAGTTGTGTTGTCCTCATTGATCTATTCCTACGACTTGAATTCGTGGGAGTAGATCAAGGCAATTCAATCTTTTGAATCGTGGCGGGGTCTGCAAATAGGGAAAGCTGTTCTACTTCCTGAGATGCTAGAGTCTGCTCGACTTCGGCAGCGATCGCTTCGAGTTCTTCTTCTAAATCTTCAATGGTCGGCAAGCTGCTCTGGAACTCTTCGGGTAAGGGTGTGCCCATATGGTAGGTGGAAATTCCAATGGGTTTATGAACATCGCGCAAGGCATACTCTGCCACTGTTTTGCTCTTGGTGCGGCAGAGGATGATGCCGATTGTAGGCTTATCTTCAGGGCTCCGCAGCAGATCATCGACAGCGGACACGTAAAAATTCATCTTCCCGGAGAATTCTGGCTCGAATTCCACCACCTTCAAGTCAATCACCACAAAACAGTGCAGGCGAAAGTGGTAGAACAACAAGTCGATTTTATATTCCTTCTCATCCACAATCAGGGGATGCTGGCTACCTACAAAGGAAAACCCAACCCCCAACTCCAGCAAAAACTCTCGAATGTGTTGAATCAGAGCAGTTTCCAGCTCTCGCTCCAGTGCCTCTTTGCCCAGGCTCAAAAAATCGAACGAGTAAGGACTTTTGACAATTTGCTGAGCTAACTCAGACTGGGGAGCAGGAAGTACCCGGTTAAAGTTGGTGATCGCATTGCCTTGGCGACGGTAGAGCTGGCTATCGATCTGATGGATTAAAACATTGCGACTCCAGCCATATTGGATCGTTTGTTGGATGTACCACATCCGTTCCTCAGCAGTCTTCACCGCATCCAAAACTCGCATATTGTGTCCCCAAGGAATTAGTGCAACAACTTGTTGCACAATTTGCTCGTCTGGATAAGCCTCTGCAAAAGCGCGCATGTAGAGCAGGTTACGGGCTGAAAATCCTTTGACATCTGGAAAGGCTTTACGGAGATCCGTTGCTAGCCGATTGATGACCTTAGCTCCCCAACCTTGTTGCTGTTGTTGGTAGAGAATCTCTTTGCCAATTTGCCAATAAAGAAGAACCAACTCACGGTTGACTGCGAGAGCCGCTCTGACCTGAGCGTTCCGGATGCGCTCTTTTAGTTCCCTGAGAAACTCTTCGTAGCCCAACTTTGACAGATCGCTACCCATTGATATTTTACTTCCATCCTATTGATTCTATCGGATGGGTGTTCAAGGAGATGAAGTTTATTCAGCCACCCATAAACAATTTAAGGTATGGGAGCCCAGGATATTTGTGCATCGCCTGTGCAGTAGGTATTCAACCTTGCTTAGTATGACTTGAGTTCTAGGGCAGAGTTTTCTCGTGGGTTGCATCTTGCTGCCAGTGATAGTTTTTGGTTCGATCACAGGCGATCCCATTCTGCAAGCAAGCTGTATGCATTTTGCCATTCTTGATGTCCTACTTTTGAGGATAAGCCTGATGCAACTAACTGTAGATTAGAAATTTTCAGTTGCTCAATCGCGATCGCCAGCTTTGATGGACTGTTCCTGTTCAAAATCTGATAACTGGCTGTTGATGATCTATGGAGTAACCCGATTCACAACTTTAATCAGTGCTTGAAAATCTGCACCGGATATTAATTCCACGGTTTGGGAAGTGAGTACCAGGAAAGAAGGTGTTCCTTCAATTTTCAAATTATTGGCCAGTGGCATATCCTGAGCGATCGCTTGAGTTGCAGCATCGCTATTGCGATCGTGGTTAAACTGCTTGAGGTTCAGTTTTAGCTGAGTGGCGATCGTTTGGTAGAGGGTGTCGTTCAAGTTGTCTGTTCGCTCAAACAGGGCATCATGAAACTGCCAGAATTTCCCCTGCTCCCCAGCGGCCCAAACTGCTTTTGCGGCGGGTAGAGACTCTGGATGAATGTCTGAAAGGGGAAAGTGCTTGTAGATCAAAGCCACCTGAGGATGCCCCGCGAGAAATTGCTTCAGCGCTGGATGAGCTTGAATACAAAAAGGACACTCAAAGTCGGCAAATTCGATCAAGGTGACTTTGGTCGTCTGAACATTTCCGAGCGCGGGGGCAGCGCGGATGATCTCCTCGAGCTGAGGTCTCATCCCAGCGATCGCTGCTGCCTGCGCCTGTTTTTGCTGCGCCTGCTGTTGTTGTTGGTAATCTGCAAGGGATTTGAGGATGACCTCCGGATGTCGCTCAATAATTTCTAGAACCGCTTGTTCCAGGTTTTTGCTCACAGCTTCAACAGGAAGCGTTCCGCATAGCCAGAGAACACAGCAGCAGAGAACGACGAAGCATTGCCAAATTTTCACAGATTACCTGCCTCAATTGCAGAATTTGCCATTTTAACCAAGGAAGCGCGATCGCCCAGCTTGATACCCACCGAATAGCGGTAGATATTTTCCTCCCAGACTACTTTCGCATCATTACAGTTGGCTCCACAAATCCAGGGGATAAACCAACCTTGAATTCCTCTCGATAGGCTGACAGGAGCCATTGCCTCTTGAGACCTCCGCCCTTTAAAGTTGGGATCGCGCATAAAATCATAAGTGTCTTTAATCGATTGGTGGGGTTTGATCTCACCAGAGAGGGTGCCTAAACGACAGGCATTGCCCCCCGAACAATCCGGTGTGTAGCCCAACGTGATTTGGTATCCCTGGTCGAACTGAATTTTATCCAAAACAGCGTAAACCTGGAGTTGAGGAAGCTGGGGGTTGGGTTGCCTTTGCCCATCAATGGGAATATAGCTGGGTAAGCGTAAAGGTACCGCCGTTCGCTCTAACGCAGGACGAAGTGATGTAAACAGGGCCGCTGTGTCAGGAAGTGAGGGTTGTAGGATTTGGGGGTTGGCCCGGAACATTAGACTACTGGCAGCGAAGGCAAGGAACAGTAGAAAAGCGCCAAAGCTGAATCGAAATCTGGGTCGCATCGTTTTATTGTTGTTAGGAGTTTATAAAGGATTGAGTTTTTGCTGCTGGAAAGCCTGGTAAAGTTGGCGGGCTTGGGCTGGGGGTACGCCTGCTTGAATCAAGGTGTTGGTATCCATCGCTCCACCCCCTTGGTCAATGAGTGTCCACTGGGTGCTTGCTTTCAATAGCAACGCCATGCCTCCCATTTCTCCAGAAGTCCACTCTAGAAGCGCATAATTGCCCTCAACCGCATACCTGCGGACTGAAACAGTCCTTTGGGTGCCATTTCGGTGATAAAAATCAGCTGCGAATGCTTGAATGACCGAAAGCTGCTGTGAAGCGGCAGGCGTAGGCGGTAGGGTGTGAGCCGACCACCCCGCGATCGTGGGTAGCATGATGCTGAGACTGAAGGTGGCGATCAGCAGAATCAAATAGTACTTGAAGTGAGCCATCAGGTTGTCTTCCTTTGATGAGGATTACTTGACACGGTAGTAGTGAGTCGTGCCTCCATACTGGTCGTAAGAGCCATCAAAGTTGCCGTTGGAACGCCAGCTAAAACTCGAGCGACTACTACTGTTTGACAGGATTTGATTGCATCCATTCGCGGTGCAGATGCCAATATGTTGCATGTCTTTCGCGATTGCGAGATCGCCGGGACGCGCTTGAGAGGCTGGAATTTCTACTCCCTGCTCCCTTGCGAGTGCGGACTGCACAGAGGGGACATAGTTTGGGTTATCTCCAATTCGTTTGCCAATCGTTTTGTAAAGCACTTCGTTGACTGCCCAAGCACAGGCGACGTTGCCTCCAGTGGGGCTATCAGCGGTACTAAAGCCCTGCATGTTTTCTGCGGTTTGATAAATGGATCGCGTTTTGGCTGTTCCACTTGTATTGGCTGCTGGTGAACTGCAAGTGAGCGCTCCACCAGCAGCGCTCGTTCCTGACTTTTGCAGTGCCCGTCGAAAGTTTCTGGCATAGTTGGCAATCTCTTCGACTCGGTCGTGATCATTGACTTGTTGCCTGGCACAACCGTAGTCCGCCTGTCTTCCTGATATACACTGCCCAATTGGGCGCATTTGCCCATACCACCCCTCTTTTATGCCTCGACAGAGTGCATCTGCCGCAATCGTAGGTTGTTGTAGCCGTTTGTCAGTGACTCCTCGATAGGCAGACAGTCCTAGTTTCTGGAAAACAAACTGTTTCTTGTCGCACCAGGTTACCTGAATCATCCCCTCTCCCACACCACCACTGTCGTAAGGTGTTTTTTGGTATTCCTCCATCGTCCGAAAGTGGTTGGTCTCGTGTTCAGCAGTTGCTAGGATGTACGCCAATTGAGCAGAATCAGTCACGCCTGCTTTAGCACAGGCTCTGAGGATGTGGGGGATAAATTGTGATCCTCGTAGTTGCTCTCTAATATCAGAAAGAGAGGAAACTAGGGAGCGACTGAGGGGATCAAGTTTGCTGGGATCAATTTTGCAGGTTTGTGCATCATTGCCTGAATTTGTGCCTGGATCATATTGGTCGATCATTTCCTGCACTTCAGGAGGAATCTCAGGCTCCTGAATCCCGGATGGGGGTGGGATCTCAGTCAATCCGACTAGTACCCCACCCTTCTCGTGAGTGGGAAACCAGGGAACTGGACCAATGAAGTAGGGGGTACAGCCGAGATCGACAAAGGCGCTGCGATGGCAGACCCGAAAGTACAGTCCGAACTTTCCCGTTCCCGTCGATTCGTCTGTATCCGTCAGCACGACCTTAAAGGCTTTGCCAAATGGGTGTCTTCCTGTGGGCTCTTGACCTCCATTGATCGTTCCTAACACCCCATGTCCTCCTGGCACCATCTGTCTCCCCGCGCCGTAGCCTCCTCGAATCCATCTGGCTCCATGCAGTCTGGTCGGGTCACCTGCGCTTCCCAGCGAAATCGGTGAACTCAGTTCCAGGTAATCGCACCCTTGGGCTTGAGCGCACTCATGATTGAAGCCCACCTTATAGCTGCCCGTGATGCTGTGTTGGGTGGGTGTCCAGCGGGACTCCTGGTGTGCGTTATCACCCCCATAGGTCACGTCATGGATGGCGATCAGGCCCAGGAACTGACCAGGATTGAAGAAGGCAGAAAAAGGGACATTGCTCAGCCCTAGGATTTCGGCCAGATGGAGGTTTTTCCAATCCCGAATGCTGCTCAAGGTTGCCGCTTCCAGCCCTGGCAGTTGCCTGAAGCTGTACTGACTCAAGTCCAGGTGATTGAGGGATAGATTGCCGACTTCTGGCAGTTGGGCTAAAGCAGCGATCGGCTGCTCTGTCCAGACCCTAAAATTACTCATTCGTGAAAGAGTTTGGGCAACATTGGGGATGCTTTGGGTTATCAGGTCATAGAGCGGTCTGACCTCGCTGATTTTGAATCCCGCGATCGCCGGTATCTGGCTCACCAGCTCAGCAACGGTTTCATCCGTGAGAAAACTAAAGTTGCTCAAGCTCAAGGTCGTTGGATCAAGTCCACCCCAGTGCACGGAATCTCCGAGCCTGAAGTTGCCTAAAGCAAAGGCATCCTGAACATCCCCTAGTTTCAGCACGTTTAGAACAGAATCTCCCGCTTGCCAGGAGCGTGACAAGTTGTAGCCAAGATCCCTGGTGGCATCTTCTGGGATATCCAGCCCTCCGGCACTCTCAAAAGCGGGCAAAGCGGAAAAAGATACTTGATCCCATGCAGGTGTGGGGTGTCCTGTCGAATCAGCAGTCACCGGTAGCTCTGAGCCAACTTGTGCCCTAACTGGCGATGCGCCAAGTAGTACCAGTGCCAGAACGAGACACAGGCCGAGCAGGATCGATTTGATTCGGTTGAACAGGAGCCGCATGACACTAGAGGAAATGAGTCACGCTGCCACTGTAGAAACCTGAGATGTCAGAGAAATGGACTTGAGCGGATTGCCAGATGGAATTGGTGTGTCATTTCTGCTTTTTCTCAGTTGTCGAATCGTACGATGTGAGAAATTGTTCTGCTTCCACATCAGGGCAAGAGAATGGTTGCAACTAAGTTTTAAGAGTTAGAGGGTCAACCCGGTCTTTTTAGGATGCGACGAGCGATTCAACTACTGAGCGGCACAGGAGAAATCATTTCTGGATGGCTCTGTGACATGCAGGAACGCCACCTGGAAGATTTTGAAACAATTTGGCAAGGAACCCTGCGTCTTACAGACCAAGCCGATCGCGATTGGCGATGGAATTACAAACTGCAACAAGCCGATCAAGCAGTTCGATATGAAGCCTATGCAATCGAAGTAGACAGCTTAACGCAGGGGCTGATGTGGTTGGAGACTCAATGGCATCGCTCTCAATTACCGCAGCGCGATCGCCTGGTTTATGTGGAAGCTTTGGCGGTGGCCCCTTGGAATCGTCGATTTCTCGAAAATCCCCCTTATTTGCAAGGGGTAGGCCGAACTCTTCTGCTGTTTGCGCGACAACGTAGCCTAGAACTGGGCTATGGCGGTCGAGTGGGGCTGCATGCACTTCCCGGTTCAGAAGGCTTTTACCGCCGCAATCAGATGGCGGAATATGGGCCAGACTCTGACAAAGCAGGCTTGATATACTTTGAGTACAGCCTGATTCGAGGCTAGACTCAAAGCATCATTCCTTGGGAAACAATCCTGCATGGACGACCAGACACTTGCTATCCAATATGCCCAAACGGGCGATCTGATGGATCTGTGCGGCGGGGTTGCCTGGTTGCACGAATCAGCTCAAATGGAAGAAGCTGTCAGGGGTCAGGTGGAAGCGGGGCTGGCGATGCAAGGATATCATCGCGCCGTCAATGCAATGGAGCCGGGGCAATCCCAACCAATGCGGCAGCAGATGCAGGTGCAATCGATTTTGTTTACAGGCTTGCAGCAGTGGATGGCATCCTGGAATTTAGGCGCAGGGTTTGAAGAGGCCTATACTGTGGCGCGCCGCCTCATTCGGGAGCATCTTGTCGCGCCAACTCCCAGCCAACAGATAGCGATCGGACGCATTTCGGCAGCCCTGGCTCCAGGCGATCGCGCTCACAAACTGACTCAGCCCCAAGTGGTGGCAGTGCTCACTGAGCTGTTGAGCCCAGAAGACTGGCAAATGGTCGCCCATGCTGCTTCGCAATCCATTGCCTCTCAGGTTTTGAAGGCGAGGCAAACTCCTAGTGATCCAGCCGTAGCATGACACTCTCATACGGCGGCGCTGCTCCGCTTGGTTCAGGTATTATTTTTAGCGCTCATAACTCGCCATGACTGCTGGGTTGTGTGCCTCTAACTGAAGCTGGTGAGCAAACCGTTCAAATCGAGCGGCATCGCTATTGGTAACTCGGGTCGCTTTGCAATCAACCGTGCCCTGTTCCACTTTGAGGATTAACCCCCGTCCCCAGGACCACATCTCGGTGGGGAGTTGCTGGCGATCGCCCTCGGTCGGTTGTACTCCCCGCCCTGAAGCCGTCGCTGCCAGCAAGCCGTCGCGTTCAAACAGGAGGCATTGCTGACTGCCATAAAACATGCCCCCTGCCATTGGTTGCCCCTTCAGGGCCAGAATGGTTTCAGCCTGGTCAACGACCGCTTCGATCTGGGCGACCCACTTCGCTTGGTCTTTTGCCATTGCCTGCAACGCCTTCTCACTTAGGGGTTGCTGCTTACCGTTGCTTTTCCGGATCAACCGGGAAAAGTTTTTGAGCTAGTCGATCGCCGTCAGAAGGCAGAAGTTTACTACTGGGAACAAGTTCGGCATCATCTGAGCGATAAGTTTGCCGCGCTCGATGTCCCGCGATATGAAGTGCTGGTGGGCGGTGGAACTGCCTTGACTGAGCTAAGACCTCAGTTAGAATCATTTCTCAGTAACCTGCCAGGAGCCACAATTAACTGGATGCCAGATCTGTCGCGAGAACTGGCAACAGTATTGAGAATTCCAACCGAAGCCAATCAGGCTCGGTTTGCTGATTGTTTTGGGGGAGCTAAGTGGTTAGCGATGAAATTTGCTCAAATCGCGGAGGTGGCATGATGGCAAAGTTAGAGCGATCTGCTTTCCTAGCTAGCAACCCAACTCCAACTGAAGATGGATCTGCTGTTGAAACGACAATCACCCAGATGCGGGAAAGTCTGAGCGACGTGGATTTGAATCAAGTTCTAGATGATTTTTAGGTTATGACTGAATTCTGTTCTCTTAGTATTGTTGGGTTTGCCATTCTAGCGATCGGGCTACACCTGAGCGCCCTCATCAAACCGTGTCGCCAGCCCCGGCGTCGGCTACCGACTCGTTATCTATCTCCTGCCTCTC
>JAHHIL010000049.1 GCA_019358975.1 Trichocoleus desertorum ATA4-8-CV12 | reverse complement strand
GCGATCGCTTCTCTGATTTTTTGAATTTTGAACTTTGAATTTTGAATTGTTCTGCCGTCGCTTTGCGATCGCGATAATCCACTTCACTCGTATCTTGAATCGCTAAAACGGCTTGATAGCCTGCCGTTCGTTCTACGGTCCGCCTCTGATGCGAGCTCAAGATCTCTTGATCACTCACTCGCGCGTTATCCCACAACCCATACACGCCCTGCACCGCCGCTTCATCTCGGCTTGCTTGCGGCACACTTTCATTGGGCTGCGCCACCAGGTCTTCCACGATCTTCACCAGCCGCCGATTCCGCCGCTCATCCCCTAAATCTAAATCCCATAACTCCTCCGCTACCCAACTCATTCCTAACTCCTCACGGCATCTGTGCAACACCTGACGCGCAACGGACACTCGGAATACAAGACGGAAATTCTATTGCATATGCATTCGGCTGTTGAAGACAGCAACAACCACCACACGGCTGCCGCACAAAACTTTCATCCTTATCCATTTTTCTAGAGCTTTTCACCCCGAAGCCGAGAGCGATCGCTCTTAGGAGTAAGAACTTTTGTTGCAATCCGGTCTCTCTAACTCACCTCAATCCCTTACACTTAAAGACATTCAACCCTTTTCTATCGCCAATGGGCGTTTCTTGAAGCGATCTCAACATCTCTTCCATGAACGAAAAATTTAGTCATGTTTGGTCATGGAAACCGTGTACTTTCCTTAAATTCGCGATCGCTGTGGGGAGGGGAGGGAAAGGAGGCGATCGCTCAATCGCTTGCCAAATAAGCCTTTTGATGACTTCTCTGTTTGTGAAGAAAGATGTGACAATGGATAGCGTGAGGCGGCTGGAGCGGGATTGATAAGCTCAGTTGAATCCGGCTATCCGAAATCTTTAAACCAACGCTAGAGCTATACTTTTCGGCATCTACTCCACGAAACCGGAATTTCCAGGAAGAGGTGTACCAACCCCTTTGAAGAGTTTTGTAACGAAAAGTTTCATTTGGCATAACTTTGGCGCTTCATATCTGAGACCAATATAGAGAGTTCGCCTTGGCTCTTTGATAGTTAAAGCGTAGGTTCCGGTAGTTATGTCAGACATCAATGCCTTAATTGACCAAGGTCTGGAGAGAATGCAAGACCTCTCCCAGGAAGCGGACCGTGCCTTAGATGGAGTAAGCCAAATTGAGCAATTCTTAACAACCTTAACGGAAAGCCTGACTAATACAGAACAGTCAGCTCAAGAAAGTTTTGAAACCTTAGGGAATAAGCTTACAGAAACTGAGCAAAATCTTGAGACTGAGTTACAAAGTGCCAAGGAAGATTTGAATGAACTGCGAGAGAAAGCCGCAGCCGTAGAAACTCAGTTAGAGGAAATGGCGAGTGAGATAAAAAGCCAACTGAGTGATTTGAAGAGTCAGGCAGAAGAAATGCTCTCACAAATCGAAGATAAGGCGCAAGAAACCCAAGAAAATCTTAGTAGTTTATCCCAGCAGTCTCAAGAGTTTGAGTCTAATGCTGATAGTTGGGAAGATACTGCTACCAGTAACATTGAGGCGCTGCGTCAAGCCGTTGAGACAGCGAGAAATGGCTTCGACGAAAATCAGACTGAGTTGATGGAACAGTTCGGAACGCTGGAGCAGGAAATCGGCGAAAAGCTAGAAATTGTGATGGAAGATTTTGGTGAATTGATGGAGGAGAGTAATAACCAGTTAACAGAACTCGATAATGCTCTAGACACAGCCGCTAATGAGGCAGTTACAGAGATAGGGCAAAAGTTTATGGAGGCTAATGGTGAGATTACTAATGCAGCACAACAATTGGCTGAGGCTCTATCAACTTTGGGTGAATCTAGTACAGACAATTGTGAGCAGATGAATGACAAGTTTGGCGAAGTTATAGACAAGATTGCTGACGTAGTCGAAATTATTCAGGAGGTTATGCCAGTTCTAGAAGAGGTCGCGGAAAAACTGGGCTAGTTCATAGACTACGTAGATAAAAGACTTGTCGGGTGATAACAAGAAAAAGCTCTGAAAGCTTTACCCAGTAAGGATTACAGCGATTTTTATCTAAAATAGCTATAATCCTTACTGGGTAAAGCTTTCAAGGATTTTTGGTCTTATTTCCAGACAGCTCTAAAGAAGAAGTAGAGGATATGGAAACCGTACTCTTGGTTTTTATCGTTGTTGCGTTTTCGATGCTTATTGCTGGTGCAAATGGAAGCAGAAACTTTCGTCGTTCTAGTAGGCGTGGTGGAAGTAGAAACAATAGCTACATCGACTACGGCGGCAGTTCTAGTAGTGATTACAGCAGCAGTTCTAGTAGCGACTGCGGTGGCAGTTCTAGTAGCGACTGCGGCGGTAGCTCTGGTGGTGACTGCGGTGGCGGCAGTGCAGGCGGCAGTTAGTTATTGACTGAGCGATCGCCTACTACACTCAAATCAGTTGGATTTACATTGCATTAGTTCACAGCAAGAGATCGCATTCCAGAGCAGGTATCGAAACGAAAATTGTTTCCCAAAGGAGATGGTGTAAATTGTCATGGCAGAGGTTGTAGAGCTTAATCAAACCGTTGAAGAGACTAGTGAGAGTTTAGATCGGCTTTTAGCTGTTCTTGAGCAAGCTTGTACTCAATTTGATCAAGTTTGTTCAGAAATTGAATCAGAAAGTGATGCTCTGAATGAAGGAACTGAAATAGCAACTCACTGGGAAGCGTTAGCCCAGACTTTACAAGAGGCTGAGGATAATCTTGAGAGTGCTGAAGCGGAAGTAGTAGAGGAGTTAAAGGGGCTGCAACAGGTTACGACTGAAGGAGTCAAAGGATTAGATGAAGCTCTACAAACCCTCGAAGAAATTCATAGTGCTTTTGAGACAGAGATTAATGAGAGTAAAACCAAACTTGAAGGAGAGATGACGGAAGTTGAAGAAGCTTTTGCTGAAATGGTAGAAGCGGTTGATCAGGTTGAAGAGTCTCTAACTGAGGCAATCAATGAAACAAAAGAGTCATTTAATAATTTAGATGAAGCCGTTACAGACCTTGAGCAACAAGTAAAAGCATTTTCTGAGATAGACACAGATTTTGAGGAATTGATTAGTGAGATAACTGAGAGCCAAGAAGAAGTAGAAACTGCCTTAACTGATTTCAGTGAGCAATTGAGTCAGGGAGAGAGTGAGTTGACAACTTCTTTTAACGATTGTGAAACAGAAGTAACAGAACTGTTTGACACGTTCAAGACAGAGGTTGAAGAGATTGCTGACAACTATAAAGAGGAAAGTTCAGAAGTTCTCTCCGATCTTGGTGAGGAGTGTGAGAACACATTCCAAGACGAGATAGAGACCGCTGTCGAGGAGGTAACCGAAGAGGTAGTTGAGGCGATTCTTGGTGAGGTGGATGAGAGTGCAACGGTGATGAATTCAGGAGAAGATACGACTGCTGAATTGGAGCCAATCTTGGCAGAGTTAGAGGCGGCAGGAACAACAATGGTCGCGGTTAATGATGCGCTGGAAGAAATTGCTGTGGGTTGATCAAGCAATGTCTTTACCTTTTGGCGACGTTTACTACGTTAAAGAGATTTGAATTATGAGTGGATCAGCTAATTTGATGCCTCGGATCGACCAAGCTAGGACTCGTCTCCAATCAGCTAACAATTTGTTGTCAGAAGCCCAAGCAATACAGAAGCACTCAGCTTCGGGTCTTTCAAGCGGCAGTGATTATGATCGGGAGATCGTCCGAGGTGGTCGAGCTAGGTACACACCCGCAGAGGCGGCTGAATATACCACTAACGGCCCTAACGACGAGGTTATGGCACCTAAAGATAAACTAGTTTCCGATATCTTTAACAGCCCCATCAATCCTGTTATTGGGCTAGCGAACCTACTCGGCTACGATACCTCGCGGCGATCGCCCACCAAAGACAACGACTTTTACCGTGATTATGCCCAGTATATGCCAGGTTACAACATAAACGGCATTCCCAGTGGTGCTTGGGCGCAGAATGGAGCAACCAATTATGTCGGACATGGCATAGGGCCGGGGAATGCGTGGTATAACGCTCGTAATTCCTTGGTCAGTCAGCAAAGATCCATGATTGAGGCAAATATTGCTGCCGGAGGGTCTGGTCAACTCTCCTTTGGCGATGTGTATCAGGCTCACGTCAACGCCTACGACACATCAGGCGGTGGGGGGAACGGCTTCATCGATCCGGCACACTTCGGCATAGCAGTCTATGGAGTACCTTTGCTCGAAACAGTAGGAATTAACTCAGGCCCCTTCACGGGTGCCTCCATCGATCTTTTGAACAACCCTGAGGATAGCGTGACCGAGGGCTGGGCGAAACGGATAGCTCTAGCCGCAGTTGAGACAACTGTTGTCCCTGGTGGAGTGGTTCTGGGTGTGCCCGGAGCCGTCTGGAACACGGCAAGTGCCATTGATCGCGGGATGCTCGGAGATTGGAAGGACACCATCGTTGGATTGAATCCCTTGGATTGATTGGCGAACCTAAGGTTCAAAGATGAATTTGGGAGAATCTGCGATCGCTTCTTCACTAATCAATATTGGCAGAGTTAGAGGCGACGATAACGACAATGGTTGCTGTTAATGATGCGCTTGAAGAAATTGCTGTGGGTTGATGGCTCGATGACTCTGCAAGTTTGGCAACGTTCATTACGGAGATTTGAAGATGAGTGGATCAGCTGATGAGTTGGGCGCTCGTATCGAGCGAGCCAGAAGGGGTGTTCAGACAGCCAATGAGCTGTTGTCAGAAGCTAGGGGCAACCTTGTGACTCTTTATAGGGCTATCAGTGAGATGGAATTAAAAGATGTGCTTCGATATGGAGACTATTGTTTAAATCCCCACGGTAGCGGTAAGTACTTTGCCCTTGATGAAGCAGGCGCTCGAAGATTTGCCAGCACAAGTATCAATGATGGGTTACGCATGACCATAACTAGCTGGCGGGTTCCTGAGGCGTTTCTTGAATTCGGGGATACAGTTGACGATCCCGGAGGAGCAATAGAAGCAATTCACTTCTCAGACGAAGTTCTTCCCGATCTTTATCGCTTCACCGGTCAAATTGAGATTATAGATGCACCTTGGGTACCTTCTATCGGGGGAGATTTTGGACAGGGCGGTTCGTCTTTCGCCTTTCGTCCTGACCTACCTACAACACCAGGAGCAAATTCATTTCTTGAATCACCTACAGCACGAGCTGCAAACATACCTGGGGGAGCTGCTTTTCGAGGGGCTGACAGAGTGTTAGGACCTTTGGGATATGCAATGGATGCCTACGAGTTGAAAGAAGCTTATGAGGCTGATGGTGGATTTGGTGAAAACTTCCGGTCAACGGCAGGTGGGATTGCAGGAAGTATGGGAGGTGCGGCGGCTGGAGCTAAGGCAGGAGTGGCAGCAGGTGCTGCAATTGGTGCCTTGTTTGGGGGAGTGGGTGCGGCTCCAGGTGCAGTAATTGGTGGTTTAGTTGGGAGCATAGCTGGAGGAATTGCTGGAAACACGATCGGCTCTGAGATCGGTGAAAACCTAGGCTAAATTGCCCTTGACATTCTTGTAAGAATGGATGCTGGTTGATAGACCAACAACTCTGCCAGTTTTGATATATTCGCTACTTTGAGGACATTTAAAAATGAGTGCAACAGCAGAATCACTAGAACAAAGGGCGACAGAAGTTCCAGAAAAACTGAACACTTTGGTTGAGGAAACAAAAGAAGTTCAGACTGGCGTAAATGAATTAGAAACTAGCCTTGAAGAAAAGCAATCCCAAGCCACAGAACTTCTTAGTCAGATTGACACTGCTCTCGATGAACTTCAAACAGAAGTATCAACTCAGAAGACAGAGACAGAACAAGCGGTAACTGAGTTAGAAAGTGATATTGAGACTTTAAAAACTGAAATCACTGAAGCGCAAGAGCAGCTAGTTAGTGAAATTCAAGAAGCTCAAGAAAAATTGACGGCTCTCCAAAGTCAGTTAGATGAAGGGCAGACAACTGTAGAGACGGCTGGTGAAGAAGTTCAGACGGCACTCAATGAAGCTCAGGAAAAAATTAATTCTAGTCAAGAACAGCTAGCCAATGCCGTAGATTCGACTAAGCAGGAAGTTGATGAGCTACAACAGAGCCTTGAAACGGCAAAAACAACTGCCAATGACCAAATTAACCAATTAACTGAGGAAATAAAGGAAACTCAACAAGAAGTCAGCGATAAGATTCAAGAAATCATTGATAGTTTTACTGACTTGCAAGAAGAGTTGGAAACAAAAGTCACGGATGTTCAAACAGAAATTGTGCAAGGAGAAGTTGAGCAATTAGTAGAAACTGCTCAGCAAAAGACAGAGGAACTCAAAGAGATGGTTGAGCCTGCTGTTCAGAAGGTAGTAAACGCAGTTCGAGATACGAGTAGCCAACTTACAGATGCAAAAGATGATGCCGTAAGTGAGCGCGAGGAGTTAGAGCCACTCATCAATGAATTGAAAGAATTGATTGGACCACTAGAAGAAGGAATTGAGCGGGTGAAAGAAGTCGCTGAGAAAGTGGGAGTTCCATTTGGTTGATGAATAAGGGCTACGCTGTCAACCCGCCCGGAAATTAATTTCCGGGCTAATAGCTCAAGTCCGTTAAAACGGACTGAAGCCTCTATGTTCAGTCCTCTTAAGAGGACTTTAGCCATAAGCCAGGGATTAAAATTCCTGGTGGGTTGACAACGGAGCAGTTAGTTAAATTTCTCTTTTTCGTTACAGACTTATAAACCGAACAAATTGAAGGGGGAGCAATGGCTGATTTTCAGACAATGACATCAGAGACAACAGCTAAATTAACGACACTGTTTGGGCAAACTGAAGAAACACAAACTAACTTGCAAGAAACACAAGAACAGGTGTCGAGAGTTCAAGAACAAGTTGAGGCAGCTTGGACGCAATTGAATGACCAGGCTCAGTCTCTACTAGAGCAAGTGACAACTAGCAAAAGTGAACTGACTGCTGAAGCTGAGTCAGTTAGTCAGGTACTAGAACAACTCAAGAGTAGAATTGAAGCCTTGGGAGAAGAGCTGACGCATGAGCTAGAGGAAACCAAGAATGCGATCTCTACTTTAGATGATCGGATTGAAGCACTAACACCAGAATTAGAAGAAAGCGTAAAAGAGGCTGAGGAAGCTCTAAACTCTGTACAAGAGAAAGAAATTGGCTCAGAAATAGAAGAAATCGTTTCTCAAACAGATGACTATTTACAACAAGTAGATAGTGAACTAGAAAGCTATCAAACAGCTATAGACCAACGAGTTGAAGCTCTGCAAACCTACATTTCTGAACAGTGTACACCTGAAATCACCACGAAAGCGACCGAATTTGTCCAGCAGCTTGAGGGAGTGGTAGAACACTTCACAGAAAAGTTCCAAGCAGTAGGAGATGGGACTGAACAAGCGGCACAAGAAACAGTTGACCAGGTAAGTGAGGGTCAGGATAGCTTGTTTGAAGAACTTACGAGTACAACTCAAAAAATTGAGGAACTGATGGAGAAACTGACCAGTGCAGTTGATGAGGCAAGTGCAAGCGTGATAGATGCTAATGCTACTTTGGTCGATGGCATCGATTTAACAAATACTGGTTTCAAAACAGCGACAAATTTGTTGACAGAAGCCAAAGAAGCTCTAGCGCAGGTTTAAGTAGGTAGGCAGAATCAAATCAGAACATTATAAAACAGCTCCCTCATTGCCAAGCAGGGAGCTGTTTTATATCTTTTAATGTCTACGTACTTAAGTCAAATTCGCTTGAGTTTCTGTAACTCACTCAGCTCCTTCCTCAAATTATTCTGTTGTTCTTTATGTTTACTCATCCGCAATTTGAGTGGTAACTGACTACCTTCTGCTTGTGCAATAAATTGCTCGGCAAGCTGCTTAACGGTTCTAATAAGTTCATCCAACCGTTGTTCTTCTGCTTCTAAAGCTTGTATGATTTTTTGGCTTATTTTTTCTACCAAGCGATTTTTTACAAAAGACTGGTAGTAACTACGCAACTCATTTCTCATCTTCTCTACAGCTTTTTCTTGTTCGGCTTCCTTAAAATCTTGATAAGTACGCTTCAAAAATTTAAACAAGAAGTAACAAAGACCAGCTAGGAAAAGAAATGATACCAAAGGGGAATTTTGGAACGCTTCACGTATCGGTTGAGTAATGCTTTGCATCAATTGCCTTCTACCACCACCACCCGCAATCCCTAGAACACTCAAGAAGCTGAATAGAAACATAAACTGCATCCATTGGCTTCTGACCTTCTTAAGAAGATAGAATAACGGAGAAACTTCTTGATATCGAGTTTCACAAGCAGGTTTTTTGAGGGATGAAGCAAAGATTTCTTGAAAGTCTATCGTTTGTCTAGGCTGCAAAGCGGAATGGCTCAAGTTCAAACCAGGAATAGAACTTAGTGTTTCATAATTCCTCTGTAAAATTCCTTTCAATCCCCCTTCAGTATACTGAGTACAAATTCGTTCCCATTCTTCATTAGCCCACTGACTTAATTCGGAACGACAAAGGTCTATCAATGCAGTATTTGCATCAACAATTTTCTCTTTAGACTTACTACTTTTAATCCCTCGCCGCTCTGTCACTTGTTTAGTGACGATTGCCCTCAGCTCAATATACTTACAACCCTCTTTCTTTATGACCTGGGATTTTAGCTTATCTACAGCTTCGCCGATTTTAGAAGTGAGACTTTCGCTCAAATACTCATCCAATAAGTTTGCCCTTGATTGGCTGAGTTTAGCTTTAGCCTGTTTAAAAATCTCTATTTTATCATCAGATAGTTGTCTAATACTTTTATCCGTTTTCTTTTGTAAATCCTCGCCTTTTCCTTCTCGTAATTTTGCTTCATCTTGCTGAATTTCGATTTCCAGAGCTTTTTCTTGATTATTGAAAAATTTTTCTATTAAAGCAATTTGGGATACCACCTGTGCAGTCAGCCGTTTTATCAAAATGTCTTCAGGCTTACGCTTGACTAGTTTTTCTAGGGACTTGCAAAAACTGTCTATGTCTAGTTCCTTTGCATCCGGATCGGCAAGGGGCGATCGCAAAGGAACTAGCTCAAGAGATAAGCTAGAATTTTGATTTTGAAGCCGAGCCTTAACATCAGCGATGCTAGTTTTAATCTCTTGAGCTACCGGGTGATGAGGCTCTGGGATTTCTACCACTAATACAAGTAAAGAAATTGGACTAATACTAGCTTTCTCAATCAGCTGTTTTTCATCAGGTGTTAGCATCTGGTTGGGTTCAAGCACTAAACATAAAACATCGCAGTCAACCAGCTGCCTGTAAAATTCATCCAGTTTAGGAAAAACGTCGCTATCCAAATGGGATTGACACTCAAAGATAAATTCTGGACTTTTTTCAGTTGGATTTTCGTAGCCTAGAGTGATGCGATCGCCTGATTGTAACGCTTGACACTCCTGTAACCGCTGACCATTTAAATAAGTACCATTGGTGCTGTTAAGGTTGCAAATTTGCCAATTTGGATTGCTAGAATCAACTTCGGAATTTAAGACAGATTGAATTTCGGCATGACGTCCAGAAACCCATGCGTACTGGTTTGGCAGACAAATCTGACACTGAGAGTCATCGCGCCCAATCAGTACTCTGTGATTAATAGAAAGCTCATAACGAGTCTGCTGTAATCCAGGCGTGCTGGCAGAAGAAATTTGAAGAATCAGAGCAGCGGCTGGTTCGGAAGCAGCTGGTTCAGGCTCCCTAGGTAATAGCATCCTCTGAAAATTGTAGAACTCTGGCAGAGGGTTGTAACTACTAAGAAAGTTTTGTAGCGCTTGAGCCGGGACTGGGTTATGACTTACAATTTGCACCGTAAGTTTCCCTTGCTTCAAAGAATCGGCAATTTTTACCAATTCTTGCTCAACTACTTGAAGTGTCGCATTTTGACCAGTTCTGACAGCAACAAATTGCTGAATTTCCTGAAGGCGATTTGCCAATTTATCAGATTTGAGTGACATCACTTCGTACAACTACTGGAATCTACTTTTGTCAATTAAGTAGCCGCTCGGAAACGCTTTGGCTCCCTACGGTACTTGCCAAATCTTGATTGTCTTGTCCTGCCTGCTACTAGCAATAGTCTGACCGTCAGGGCTAAAAGCCACAGAATTAATTGGGTCGGCATTCCCAAAGAAAGCATGAATCAAATCGCCAGTATGCAAATTCCAAATTCTGATTGTTCCGTCCTTATCACCGCTGACAATCGTCTGGCTGTCAGGACTAATAGCGACTGATTCAACTGAGTCTGAATGCCCTGTAAGAGAATGGAGTAATTCCCCAGCGTAGAGGTTCCAAATCTTGATTGTCCCGTCGGCACTGCCACTGGCGAGAATTGCGCTGTTGGAAGCGATCGCCACTGAATTAACCTGTCCGGAATGCCCTCTAAGAATATGGAGGAGTTTTCCCGTATGCAACTCCCAAATTTTGATAGTGTTATCCAAACTGCCACCGGCAAGGAGCGTACCATCTGCACCAATTTCAACAGAATAGAAAGCAGATGTATACCCAGAAAGCGTATTGAGTAATTTACCCGTCTTCAGATTCCAAATTTTGATGGTGTTATCCTCACTGCCACTGGCAAGGGTCTGACCATCAGGACTAATAGCAACTGATAAAACTGACCATAAATGTCCTTTAAGAGTACGGAGCAGTTCACCTGTATGCAAATTCCAAATCTTGATCGTGTTATCCTCACTGCCGCTCGCCAAAGTCTGACCATCAGGATTTACGGCAACATCGTAAACCCTTCCTGAGTGGTCAGAAAGAGTTTGATTTGAGTTCTCTGTCTTTAGATCCCAAATCTCAACTATCTGGTCTACGCTACCACTGACAAGCATTTTTCCGTCCGAACTGAAGGCAATCGACTCGCTGGTGAAGGAGCTAGTAAGTGTATCTACTAGAAATTCTTCTTGCGGGACAGTTCGCGTCGAGGAGTTTCCACTCTGATATCTAGAGCCAAAACCGACAATAAAGATTAAAAAAATAGCGATTCCTGCTGTAATCAATCCTGCTCCAATTAGTAAAGAAATTTTTTGATAAGAGGTAGAACCTTTAATCAGGTTAGGCAATCTACGGGTATCTTTCTTGCTCCTAACTTTGTAAGCCCGGGTCAAAATCGGAGGATGTTCAATCGCTGAATCGATTTTTTCGCTTAGCCGCTCAGAAACTGACGGTGCGTTTTGCTCAGATAATTCCGGTGCAGGTTGAGCTACTGAAGGTGCTGGTGCTTGAGGGGAGGTGGCTATCTCTGTTGGTAGTCTAGGGCGACTGGCAATTTCTGTTCGTGGAAATCTGGGGGGATTTATAATTTGCGTTGATGAGTTTATGTTGGTTGATTGTTGGAGGGCTTGTAGCGTTTCTGCTACAGACTGGTAGCGATCCTTGAAGTGATAGCGCACCATCTTGCTTAGGACAGCTTCCAGCCCAGAACTAATCTGAACCTGTTGCTGCCACAAAAGTTCACCAGTCCCAGAGTCTTCCTGAAATTGTGTCGGATTCAACCCCGTTAATGCTTGGATGCCAATAATTCCCAGCGCATAAATGTCGCTGTTGGAACGAGGTTTGCCTTGCCCCTGTTCTGTGGGCATATACCCCGTAGTGCCAATAGCTACCGTTATGTTTGGCTGTTCCGGCAGCATCGCTAGCTGTGTCCGCACTTGTTTTACGGTGCCAAAGTCAATCAGAACTAATTTTTTGTCCCGGTTACGTCGGATGAGATTATCAGGTTTGATATCGCGATGGATGACTTCGTAGCTGTGAACGAATTCCAGGATGCTCAAAACTTCACAGAGCAGTTGGATAACTTGGCTTTCATTCCAGCATTGACCCGGTTGTAGTTCTTCACTGAGCAGTTGCCCTTCAATGAACTCTTGTACCAAGTAAAACTCTTGGTTTTCTTCAAAGTAGGCTAACAGCCGGGGAATTTGGTCATGGTAGCCCAATTTTTCCAACATTTCGGCTTCGCTACAGAATAAACGCCGAGCAATTTGCAAGGATTCGGAATCGCTACTAGTAGGTTTGAGGTGTTTAACGACACAGGTTGGGTTTCCAGGGCGACGAGTATCTTGGGCAATGTAGGTTTGACCAAATCCACCTCTGCCCAAGCTGTCACTTATCTGATAGCGTCCGTCTAATAGCTTGCCGAGCATTGGGTGACTTACTGAGGTGGACAAATCATCAGTAGCAGTATTTCTGGGCATAAGAACTTTACTCTTAAGACGTATGGAGCTGGCGCAAGCTTTTGGTGCCCTAGCTTGAAGTTCATCAGCCTGCTTTCGGGTAAACAAGTGAGAATTTAGGTTCGATTACCAAGATGAAACTAGCAAACCTCTATTTACCTCTCGGACTCAAAACCCCGGAATTATGCAGTAGTTTACAAAAGTTCATATTTAGCTGGTGGACGGTAAATTGATTTTGGATTAGCTTCGTCCTCGCTGGAAAGTGTCGAATAACAAATTATTAGGCGTCATAATAGATTAATGTGCTCAGGCATAAGATAATAAAAGTCTTGACTATAGAGGTTTTGGTTCAAGTTTAGTAGTGGAAAAATCACTCTAAGTAGCTAGCCAGAATTAAACTTAAAACGTTCGAGGGCGTATCCCCCTTTGATGCTACGGGCTGCCATTCCATCCATGATGGCAACGGCTAAATCATATCCATCCTCAAACATCTGACTTGCAATCTCATGCGTCTTGAGTTGATGCCATTGCTCCTCAATGCGATTCATCTCAGAACCGTAGGGGGCAAAAAGAACACCAATAAGCCCTGCTGCTGCTACTGTTGCTGAGCCAGTTGACTTGTATGCAACGAACCATTGTCTTGCACAATCACTGTTAGACGCCCAGTTTGAGTGAGAGTGATCAAAGCTTTATCAGCAATCGAGTCCATCACTTTGATGTAACCGGAACTCTTAAAACTGCCTAGCGCTAGAGCATACTCAAACCCTTGATGCGGTTGCGAGAGTCGCAGGATGCTAATGCATCTACCCCGTCGCTGCGTTTGCTCCGATCGCTTCTGTTGTCTGACTCGACTGTAACTGTAGCTGACTGGACTCCAGAGGCAACACCCAGACCCATCAAGATACTTCAGTTGGATGTGTCCTTCGGCTGCGGCTAGTTTCAGAGTCTCTAAATCCGCCTGTTTCAGCCGTTTCTGCTCCGGGTTTTGCTTGCCTCGGTGGGAGGCTTGGATGCGTTCCCAGCGAAAGCCCTTTTTTGCAGTACATGGCGCAATCGTCTTGGACTCAGTTTGAAGTGACGCTCTTCAGCTAACTTTTGAGCTAACTGGAAACTGCTGTAAGTGCGGGGGGCTTGCTCAATCCACTGCTCGACGGCTTGGAGGTCCGCTTCTTGCCATCGGCGCTTCGCCCCTTGCTCAGGGGCTTCCCATAACCGTTCGAGGCCATTGCGCTCCCAACGGCTTAGGGTGGCTCGAACGGTCTGCTCGTGACACTCGAAGATATTGGCAATGGCAGGGACAGTCCACCCTTGAGCATTGAGTCGGATCATATGAGCCCGATCTCTGGTTCGTTGTGGAACCGTGGTGGAAACACCGCAATTCGCTCAATGCGGGGTCTTCCTCGTCGCTGAGAATGAGATGAATTGGGACAGGCATAGAGGTTGTGTGAAGCAAATTAACCCACACCTCTCTATATTAGATTTAATTACAGCCGCCTACTTACCAGTTAGAACAAGGTTTAGCATCAACACTTCTGTGTGATTCCGAAAAGTTTGCTGTTTACTAAGGATTCACCGTAAGGCTCCACGTTTTATGCAACTTTCTCAAAAATTAATTTTTGTAACGAATGTCGTAAATACAGCAGAGTAAATTCGAACAATCATTGAAGTCTTTGGAGCAAGTGGTTTCATCACTACGCTTGCAGGATGATTGTTCTCATCTAAAGCAATTCACCCTCTGCTAGGTGCTTGCTTAGCTGTTTGTAGAAGGAGAATTAGATAATGAGTGGGGATTCAGAAGAAACGCTCGTGGGCGATGATCTTGATCAGTACTTGCAGCAACTTGTTCAATCAGCCCAACAGTATCCCCTGCAAAGCCTGCAACGGCAACTTGCACTCAATCGGTTGGTTCAGTCAATTCTGAATTCCAATCGACTCGGACATCCACAGCAAGGCAGGTGGCCACCAAATCTATATGAAGATCTGTACAACGAAGCACTTCAGAAAACGTTGCTCGAGATTTGTCAGCGAGTTGACAAATATAATCCAGACCATCCCGTGATGGCATGGGTAAATTTTTGCCTGAAAAATAGGTTTATTGATGTCGTAAATGATTACAAACGAGCAGGGCTTACGTATGCTCCAAAGTCAAAGCAGGGATATGCCACGGAAATCTTTTCTTTAGATGACCTGGATCGCCCAGTTCCAGTGGAAGAGACTATTTCAAACGAACAGCTTCTCCGGCAATTTCTGGAAAACGACCCGGAAGATTTGCTCAAGGCTGAGCGGTTAAGGAGTTATCCACACATAACATTTCAAACGTTAGCGATCGCTAAATTCGTTGAAGACCAAACATGGACAGACATTGCTGTCTGCTTAGGAATTTCAATTCAAACCCTTTGCAGTTTTTTCGATCGCCGCTTGCAAAAATTAATGCCTTATTTTCAGAAGTATTTACAGGAATAATCGAGGGAGCTTGTTAAATTTATGGAACTTACAACTTTTACTGTACCACTCTCGTTTGAAGCACATTCCCTAGCACAGCAGATGCGTTTGCAGCAATTTGATCAACAAAGAGCGAAGCAAGTTTATCTCAACCAGTTAGCCGTTTACGCCGTAGAGTTTTACTTGAAATGTTTAGGCATTGAAGTTGACACCGCCCCAATCAATAGTCGGAATCCCATTTATCTACAATTCATGGATGTAGGCAACCTGTGGATCAAAGACTTCGGCCAGGTGGAGTGCCGTCCAGTTTTACCGGAGGAGACCGTCTGCTACATACCACCAGAAACTTGGTCAAACCGACTCGCGTATATTGCTGTTCGCGTTAGTCAATCCTTGAGGCAGGCAACCCTGCTAGGATTCACGGATACAGCTACCGCCGAATTTTTTCTTGATCAATTACAACCGATGGAGAACCTCCCGGTTTATGTGGAGCAAATTCGACACGCTGCATCAGTTGTGACGCAAGCAACCAGCGCAGGGGTGAATCTCAGGCAATGGTTTGACAATCTGTTTGAAGCCGGGTGGCAAGAGTTGGAGACGCTTCTACGTCCAGAGGCATTAACACCTGCCTTTCGAGTAAGAAGTACAGTGGAACACTCAGCGCAAGGGGGCAAGGTGATTCGGTTGACAACTCAAGTTATCCAGCAATCAGTCATTTTAGCCATGAAGCTCAACCCACAATCAGAAGGTAATATCAACATCCTGGTTGAAGTCCATCCGATGAGCGGTCAATCCTATCTACCAGAATCGCTGCAAATGAAAGTCATTGATCAACATGGAACAAGCGTGATGCAAGCGACCGCAGGCGATATCAATCAGAATATCCAATTCGATTTCAATGCTGAAGCAGGAGAACAGTTCGGTGTGGAATTGATACTGGGAGACGCCAATGTCATTGAAGAGTTTGTGGTTTAGAAATTGGCAACTTCTGATGGTTGCAGGGTTGATGTCACCGTGAAGCAAGCAGGGGCAGCAATGGATAAATTGGCAATTCTGAGACTGGATGGCGATCTGGAACAAGGCGTACGTGGGATGCTAACAATCACCTCACAACAGCCCCATTCCAGCATTGAGATCAACGGTAGTCTACCGCCAAATGCCAATTTAGCCGCCACCGTCCAGCAATGGCAATTGCATTACCGCAGTCTGAGCTCGACTCGTATTCAGCCCAACAAAATCACCTACAACGTCTCAATCCAACAACAGCGTTTACACTGCCACAAGCTAGCCCAATCACTCAGATCACAGCTCAATCACTGGCTGTTATCAGAATCGTTTCGTCCTGTTCGGGATGGTTGGCTAGAACACTTGATGCAGGATGAGGTACGCGTGTTGATTCGTACGGCAAACTCATCACTTTTAAAACTACCCTGGTACTTATGGGAGCTTGTTGAGCGTAATCCACGAGCAGAAGTGGCATTGAGTATACCGGACTCACAGGCAAATGTAGTATCTGAAACTCCCAGATTGCGCGAGCAAGTGAGAATTCTGGCAATTTTAGGCGACAGCACTGGGATTGATGTTCAGCATGATCAACGATTGCTCGATACCCTTGTGGATGCTGAAACAAAATTTCTTGTGGAACCACAGCGACAAGAGATCAATCGCTACTTGTGGGAACACACCTGGGATATTCTCTTTTTTGCCGGTCACAGCTGCACCGAAAAAGAGCAGGGCCGAATTTACATTAACCAAACTGATAGTTTGACCATTGCGGAACTGAGATACGCCTTACAAACAGCGGTTGAGCGAGGTCTACAACTGGCGATCTTCAATTCCTGTGATGGGATGGGATTAGCATTTGAACTACAACAACTGCAAATTCCGCAAACCATTGTGATGCGAGAACCCGTTCCTGACCAAGTGGCCCAAGCATTTCTAACTCATCTTCTGCCAACTTATGCTCAAGGACAATCTTTATATTTAGCCGTGCGAGAAGCCCGCTTAAGACTGCAAGGGCTAGAAAATGAATTTCCAGGAGCAAGTTGGTTGCCCGTGATTTTCCAGAATCCTGCTATCTCACCACCCCTATGGCAGGATTTAGGCCGTCGTCCCACTAACGTTTGTCCTTATCGAGGGTTATTTGCATTTCGGGAAGAGGATACCGCCTTTTTCTATGGACGGGATGCTTTTACACAGATGCTGGTGGAGGCGGTGCAACAACAATTTTTGGTAGCAGTGATTGGCCCGTCTGGTAGTGGCAAGTCCTCGGTAGTTTTTGCCGGTCTTATTCCTCAGTTGCGTTCCGAACGGACTTGGCTCATTGAGGCTTTTCGGCCAGGCGATCGCCCTTTCCGTAACTTAGCAGCTAAGCTTGTTCCCCTGCTGGAAACTCATCGAAGCGAAACTGACCAGCTGCTTGAAATTAATAAGCAGACAAAAGCGCTGCAACAGGGAGACTTAGCACTGCGAGATGTGATCGCGTGCATCTTGGAGAAGAATCCAGGGGATCGCTTTTTGCTGGTAGTCGATCAGTTTGAGGAACTGTATACCCTGTGTCGGGATGCACGAGAGCGCCTACTATTTCTAGATAGCTTGCTGGAAGCGGTTAAGTACACGCCAAATTTTACCCTCGTCCTCACCCTGAGAGCTGACTTTTTGGGGCAGGCACTCTCCTACCGTCCTTTTGGGGATGCGTTGCAGTATGCTGACTTGAAACTTAGCCCGATGAATCGGGAGGAACTGCAAGCGGCGGTGGAACAGCCAGCAGCGATGCTGGGGGTAGCGATTGAGTCGGGGCTGACCCAACGCATTCTAGATGCGGTGAGTACCCAACCGGGGGATTTGCCGTTATTGGAGTTTGCCCTGAATCAGTTGTGGGCAAAACAGCGAGATGCTCAGCTAACTCATGCGGCTTACGAGGAAATTGGCGGTGTAGAAGCTGCCCTGAGTCGCTATGCAGAGGAGGCGTATGGCAGGCTCAATGAGGAAGAAAAGGAACGGGCGCGGCGAATATTTATTCAATTAGTGCGTCCTGGGGAAGGAACAGAGGATACTCGCCGTCTGGCTACTTGCACTGAGGTGGGAGAAGAAAACTGGGATTTAGTGACGCGCTTGGCTGATGCTCGTCTCGTGGTCAGCAGCAGGGACGAAGCATTGGGTGAAGAGACAGTTGAGATTGTGCATGAAGCGTTGATTGGCGGATGGTTTAGCCTGCGCCTGTGGATTGAACTTGACCGTGCCTTCCGTATTTGGCAAGAGCGGCTGCGGGCATCTTTGCGTCAGTGGGAGGCTACTGGTAAGGACGAAGGAGCGTTGTTGCGTGGTGTGCCTTTGGCAGAGGCAGAAGGTTGGCTTGCGTCACGAGCCGTGGAACTAAGCCCTGCTGAGCGTGTGTTCATTCAGATAAGTTTAGACCTTCGGGATAGAGACCGCAAGGAGCAGTTGCGCCTACGGAAGCGTACTATCTTTGGGCTTGCTGGTAGCTTGGCAGTAGTCTCGATTCTAGCTGGAGGAACTTTTTGGCAATGGCAGCAAGCTGAAATAAGACAGAACCAAGCTGAACAGAGTGCCAAGATTGCTTTCTCAAACCAATTAGTTGCACAAGCTCAAACTCAGTTAGATCAACAGCCCGACTTAGCTTTGTTGTTAAGTGTGGAAGCGAACCGAATTGCCAAGACAATCGATGCACAAAGCTTCCTGCTCACCGCATTGCAATACAGACCCTTCACTAGTTTTCTGCACGGTCACACCAGTGATGTAAACAGCGTAGCCTTCAGCCCAAATGGCAAAATACTAGCTTCAGCTAGTGGCACCCAAACTAGAGACGATAACACAGTGCGACTATGGAATATCTCTACTAGACAATCTCTGGGCAAGCCCCTTAAAGGCCACACTGCTCCTGTGAAGAGTGTTGCATTCAGCCCAGATGGTCAAATCCTGGCTTCGGGGAGCATTGACCGTACCATCATCCTGTGGGATGTTGCTACTGGACTACCTATTGGTCCTCCCCTTAAAGGTCATGATGATCCAGTTCATACATTAACTTTCAGCCCAGATGGTCAAACCTTGGCTTCTGGCAGTTGCGGTGGGAGGGACTCAGAAGGAACTTGCGATCAGGGTGAAATCCGGTTGTGGAATGTAGCTACCCGCAAGCCACTTGGGCAACCTCTCATGGAGCACACTAGCGCAGTGTATGATTTGGCATTCAGCCCAGATGGTAAAATCTTGGCTTCTGGCAGTGGTGGAGCTATATATTTTGGCAGTGATTCTGATTACACAATCAGACTATGGGATGTAGCTACCCGCAAACCGCTCCGTCAACTGCTCAAGGGTCACAAGGCTGGTGTGAACACCTTGGCTTTTAGTCCAGACAGTAAAACTTTGGCTTCAGGAAGTGCAGACACCACTGTCATCCTATGGGACATAACCACCGGTAAGCCTCGTCAGCAGGCTCTCGAAGGCGACAAAAGTACAGTGATTAAGGTAGCCTTCAGCCGAGATGGAAAAGAGTTAATTATGGGGACTTCTGACAACACTGTCATCATAGCAAGTAAGGTTGATTTTTTCTATCCTACCGTCGTCAACCGTGGCGGCTTTAAGCTTCACAGCCTTACCTTTAACCCCGATACCTCCTTGTGGGCTGGGGGCAGTTGTAGTAAGAGAGCTTCAAATGGACTTTGCACTCAAGGCTCAGTCAGCCTTTGGAGTATTTCTACTCCTTCTTCTATAAGTCAGCCTATTACTGGTAGTTCCAACTCGGTGAACGGTGTCGCCTTTAGTCCGAATGGCAAAATACTGGCTTCTGGAGGTTGTGGAGTTGAATTTAGTCCTTGCAAAGAAGGTGGCGAAGTCCAATTGTGGGATAGAGCAACTCGCCAGCCTATAGGTCAGCCTTTGAAAGGTCTACAGGATGAAGTAGAAAGTCTAACCTTCAGCCCGGACGGTAAAACATTGGCAGCAGGTAGTTGCGGAAATACTGGCCAAGGGTGTCAGCAGGGTGGAATTTATTTGTGGGATGCCTTTACTCATAAGGCACTTGGCTCACCACTTGCTGGTCACACTAACACTATTAGTATTTTAGTTTTCAGCTCGGACAGTAAAACTCTGATATCGAGTGATAAGGACACTATCATCTTGTGGGATGTGACTTCTCGACAACCCTTAGTTAAACCGATCAAGTTTCATAGTAATGTAGTAGCGAGCATAGCCTTAAGTCCAGATGGCAAAACCTTAGCAATAGGCAGCTGTGGCAAGAAAGGTGAGCGAAGCGGAGCTTATGAATGGAGTGAAAACGGCTGCCTACAGGGTGAGATTCTTCTGTGGGATGTGACTACTCGGCAGTTGCTTGGTCAACCTCTTAAAGCTCACACTGATCAGGTGACAAGCGTTGCTTTCAGCCCGGATGGCAAAATCTTAGCTTCAGCTTCAGGCAATTTCGACGGAACCATTTCCCTTTGGGATGTAAGCACTCGCAAGGCTATTGGACCCCCTCTTCAGGGTCATACTAGTGGCGTGGAGCAGGTGACCTTCAGTCCAGATGGCAAAACTTTAGCTTCCATGTCAGACATATTCGACATGGAAAGTAATTCCATTTTCCTGTGGGATGTTGTAACCCGCCGGAAGATAGGTGTACTTCTCGCTGGTCACACTAAATACGTTCAGAATGTGGCATTTAGTCCGGATGGCAAGACGTTGGCTTCGGGTAATTTGAATAACAAGATCATTTTGTGGGATATTTATCCTGCGTCATGGATAAACAAAGCCTGTAGCATTGCCAATCGCAATTTGACTCCTGAGGAGTGGGAACAATTTATGAAAGATAGCCCAGGAGATAGATCCTATCGTGCTACTTGCCCTAGCTTTCCTATGGATATTAACTTGTCATCGAATACTTCAGCAACCCCCTAATTTTGCTTGTGTTGCAAAATCGAGGGAGATGAACCTTTCCCGAAACCATCCACCGAGAACACTCCGATCGCTACAGTATTACAGCTGCTTCGTGTGGGGCTGAAACTTGCGATATTCAAAGCTTCAAAAAGGCTTCAAAATTTGATAGTGCATCAAAAGATGGTGGGTTAGACAAAATAGAGAGACATCTACTCTCAAGCTTGGTCTATGGAATTTCGCCTCTGTGGTCATCCCACTACACACAAACACGGTAAAGTTCCCAATGGCAGTCAACGGTGTTTCTGCCCACAATGGAAACAAACGTGTAACGAGCAATTCGACACCTTGTACTACAGGTGTTGGACGACAGTTAAATAGGCCCGGATGACAACCGCATAGGCTGCTCCTGAAATCGCTTTAGAGACAATAGTTTAGCAACTGCTTCAATGGTTTCCCCTAAGCCAACTTCGTCGGCGAGTAGGTATCGAATGCGATCGCCGCAAGCGAAGAGCGAGGGTGTTTCCAATCGATCGCCTGAACAACCATCAGAAGTTGAGCATATTCGTAATAGCGATACCTATTGCCCTTTGCAATAAGATGAATCTCTGGTAGTGCATTAGATTAGTGTGGGGCAGATGGCAATGTCATACCAATTCCAGGATCGCGTCGTTAATCCTGCTCGTTGAGCAGCAGTGTTTTGTAAGTCGGCTGTGTTGCCAAATCCAGTTGAAGTAACTCACGACTAACCGAGTTGTCACTTTGGCTTGTTCCCATACCTTGCCAAACTTATTCTGCCGTCGTTCGCGTAGCGTGCCGCAGGCTTAGCCATCTTCCGGTTTGTTGTCGCAAAATTCCATTAGTGCGCTCCAAGCGCTGGGTTTTGTCTTTGCCAATGTCATGTTGAATCTCCGATGGTAAAACTCGCTCATATCCGCCCCACCCATCGGTGTTGAACTGTTTGCAGGCAGTCCTCCCTTCGGTGCTCATGACTAATTGGGCAATGAACGCATCGCTATGTTTGCCTACCCGAGCTGCAAGAATCAAGCCACTAGAGGGGGCAAGACTTAAACCAATCCAGCAGTCTCCTTTGTTTAGCTCCCCGGTTGTACATTGCTTCTGTTTTTTGAAACAAATGACCACATCTCATCGGCAGTGACTGCTTCGGTCTCGACTACTTGCACCTCCTGATTTTGTACTAGTTGCGCTTTTTGACTGGCAGCGCGCACAATGCTGACAACTGTGTTGTAGGCAAGTTTGGTTGTGCGACTAATTCCCCGTAAGCTACTACCTTCACTATGAGTTTGCAGCACTTGACGAATTTGTTCAGGACTGACATGGCGACGATAGTAGAGACTGTCAAAGGATTCAGAAAAGGTTTGATGGCAAGCAGGACAGAGATAGCGTTGATGAGCGTTGGGCATTTTGCCATGCTTATGAGCTTTAGCATGACCGCACAGAGGACACTGCATCACCTGGTTTCTAGTGAAGGGCTCTCTCTACTTTATCAATCCCACATTCGATTGATGCACTACCCTCACCTCAAACCCTTACGCCTTCTGCTATTCAACCGCTTTCTATTAGCATTAGGGGTTTCTTAAAGCGATCGCTACATCTCTTGGATTAACGAAAAATACAGTCATGATGGTTTGGCATAGAAACCGCGTACTTTCCTCAGTTGAGCGATCGCCCCCTTTCCCTGTCCCCTTTGGGCGATCGCTCAACTGCTCACTAGGCAAACGTTTTGGCAATTATTCTACTTATGAAGAAAGATGTGACAATGCATAGCCCCTTTTCTACAGAATTTGCGATCTACTGAGTTTCTCCACTCATAGCCTACTCTATCGATGTGCCCGCCCTGAATTCAGAATTGGTAGTACATTGATAAAGAATACATCTGTGGTTACAGCATCCTGAACCGTCACTGTTTGCGGAGGCGTTGGGGTACTTGAGGTAGGTATCATATTCGCTGTAGCGCCATTCCGTCGGAAATAGTTGCCTGAAGCACTGTCATCTTCAGGGCCGCCTTGGGTATCGCGTTGCACACCGGGTAAGTTACCTGGTTGTGGGTCGCGAGGACTACCTTGCTGATTCTGCCATTGAGGATCTTTCTGAGTGACGAGGCCCAATTCTCCATTCGGCTCTGCTAAGGTGCGATCGGCTCCACTGGCTTTACCCAAAGCTAGTAAGAACTCGAAGATCTGAGGAGACGGTGCGCGTACCACTGTGGGCTCACCGAAGGGACTGAAGGGCACCACATAGGTGTTGAATTCCCCGTTCCAGTCAAATAAGCGATCGTTGCCGGTATTGGCAATCATCACATCTAAGCCACCGCCACCGAAGGCAAAGTCACCATCCGCGAATTCCGGTGCGTCCGGTGCGTTGTTCTTACCGCCGTTGGTGTCATGGTTATCATCGGCATTGAGTACATCGTCTCCCAACCCACCAAACAGGCGATCGTTAAGCGTACCACCGACAAGCCAATCATTGCCGAGGTCGCCAAAGATGTTGTCCTTACCATCATCGATCTTGTTGCCTGCTGCATCGGTGGCCTCGAAGTTGAACAAGAAGCCGTTGATCTTCTGGCGAGGATTGTTAGCGTCGTAAGCAGCGAGCTTACGGGTGACTGGATCGTAGTTGAGCGGATTGAGATTAGTGACAGGGTTACTGTTGTAGAACTCAGCCAGCGCTTCTGCTCCGGAGATCGCATCATCACCTGCACCACCATGCAGGAAGTCATCGCCTAAGCCACCGTAGATGACATCGTTACCGCCTTGGTCAAAGGCCACTAAATCCACTTCTTTCTTTAATCGCCCAGTAATGTTGATCACTGCGCCAGTGAACGGGCCAGGGAGACTAATGGCCATTTCCTGATTCGGGGTCGTGATGCCATAGAGCGTCTCGGTTTGACCGTTGCGACTGGTGAGGATCTTGCCATCGTCGCCGATGATGCCGTCTTCGCCTGTGCCACCGTAGAGGCGATCGCTGCCAGTGCCGCCATAGATGTCGTCATCTTGACCTTCGCCAAAGACCACGTCGTTGCCTGTCATAGCATGGATGGTATCGTCGCCTGCTTCCCCATGAATCAGGTCGTCACTTCCTAGGTTATTGGGACTGCCACCTTGAACATAATCGAGAAGTTCGATCGCGCGGGGAATAATGGGCAGATTATTGCTGTAGTTGTCGTAGGTGAACTTCAAGAATGAACCGCTGTTGACACCATTGGTACCGACTAAACGGAAGATGTTGCCGTTATCTCCTACAATTGTGTCTGCATCCCGGGCATGGCCTTCAGCAGTGGCATCTCCAGGATCGTTGCGAGCGATCCGAGTGCCAGCCCCACCAAGGATCGTGTCTTTACCGTCAGGTCGTTCTTGTGGGGTGTCGTTGCCAAACAAGTTGGAACTACCACCAATGATGTCATCTTGACCCAAATTGCCGAAGATCAGGTCGTCACCGCCACCTCCTTCGATGTAGTCATCACCATCTGTTGGAGCTTCCACAGAAGGATCGGTGGTACTCGCGGATTCTGCGATCGCGCTGTCACCTTGAATGGTGTCGTTACCCAGTTGACCGAAGCTCAGGTCATCTCCTGCACCACCCGCAATCCGATCATGACCAAATCTTTCTGTGGGGGTATCTACAGCATGATCCAATAGTTCGATGCTGCGTCCTGCTGCGCCTGTAGGGTCGGGCTGTGCGGCTGCGGTGACTTGGGGATTGCCATTTTCGTCATAGATGATGGCACCCTTGAGAACTCGCATCCGAGGGCTGAGGTTTTGGGCTTGGCGGTTGACTTTGGCGTTATCTCCAGCAGCCACATCATTTCCGATGCCGCTATCGATCGCGTCATTGCCATCCGCACCGCCTGCCACGTTATGACCACCGATCAGGTCGTCATCCCCTACATCACCAAAGAGATGATCATTACCTTGCTGACCTAGAATGATGTCGTCACCGTCACCACCGTGAATGATCTCATCGCCCCCACAATCGGTAATTTGAGTATCGATCGCGGTGAAGGTGAAGGGTGGCTGTGCTTAATTGAGGGGCAAGGCACTAAGGTCAATTACCCCTTCCACCTTGCCGTGATCGCCAAACACTAGGTCATTGCCACTGCCGGCGGTAATATTATCGCTGCCTGTGCCACCAAATGCGATCGCTACCTGAACCACCAATGAGAATGTCATCTCCTACATTTCCTTCCAGGGTGTCATCTCCGCCATGCTCAGGCAGAATGGTGACGATTCGCTCAATCACATCACTGCTGTTGCGGGTAATCCGGGCGTTGTCACCGACCACGACATCATTGCCATCATTGCCAAAGAGTTGATCTCCGTTGACGCCAGCAGTATCAATGCCGCCAGAGCCACCGACGATAATGTCATCCCCTGCATCGCCGTTAATCGTGTCGCGACCCCCGAACGTGGGAGCTTGGCTGAAGATGTCGTTGGCTTCTGAGCTGCCATCATGACGCACCACCACGCCGTTATCTCCTAAGAGGATATCAGCGCCTGTGCCACCGCTCAGGTTGTCATCACCCGTTCCACCCAAGGCAACATCATCTTCGGTACCCCCTGTGATCGTATCGGTTCCTCCCTCTTCTGGATCACTTGTGGCAATTCTTGTGGCTACAACGCCATTGCGGGTCACAACCCCATGATCACCCAGGAGAATGTCCAAGCCTCGATCACCAGAGATTTGGTCATCGCCACCACCACCCAGTGCAATGTCATTGCCACCGCTACCGAAGATTGTGTCATTGCCACTTGCACTTGCCACTGTAGAAGCTTGCGATCGGATCTCAGTTGCATCCAATAAACCTTGGTCACCGACGATGATGTCATCACCACTGTTGTTGGCGTCATCTCCGACTAAGAGATCGCCTTGACCACCGCCAAAGAGGATGTCGTTGCCCACACCGCCAAAGATGTGGTCAGCCCCAGAGCCACCTTGGGCTTCAGTGGTGACAGCAGTGACAACCCCAGCTGCGATCGCAATCGTGCCATTGTCACCCAGTAAAACATCATTGCCAGCGTCTCCTTGAATCAGATCGCTGCCATCAAGTTGCCCCTCTAGATCAGCCAGAGTGGAGACACCTCCAATGATCGCATCATCACCTTGCCCCCCAAACAGTTGGTCGCTGCCTGCGCCGCCTTCGATGTAGTCATTGTCTTCTTGACCCCGAACCGTGTCATCTCCGGTGCCGCCGAAGAGGCGATCGCGATCGATACCACCTTCAATCAGATCATTGCCACCCTGACCATCCGCCGTGTCATTGCCTGCACCACCAAAGATTTGGTCGTTACCAGCACCCCCAATGCGGCTGATTACTCCTGCTGCAGAGATGATGCCGTGGTCACCCAGAAGGATGTCGTCACCGCCTTCGCCATAGAGGAGGTCATCACCATCAGCATCTCCAGCACTGGCTGTGGAGCTACCGCCAATCAAGCGATCGCTGCCTTCACCCGCATGTAATGTGTCGTTGCCCGTACCACCTTCCAGGTAGTCATCCCCTGCTCCAGCAGTCAGCGTGTCATTGTCAGCGCCACCATCCAGGAGGTCACTACCACCACCCGCCGTGATTTGGTCATTGCCGCCCTCACCATAGAGCTGGTTATTACCTTCTAAGTCAGTGATTTGGTCATCTCCTGCACTACCGCGAACTTTGTCATTGCCCGCGTTACCGGAGAGCACATCGGCATCATCACCACCTTCAATGTCGTCATTGCCGCGATCGCCATCAATAATATCGATGCCCTGACCGCCTTTAATGGTATCAATGCCGTCGCCACCCTTGATGCGATCCTTGCCGTTACCACCCTCGATATCGTCGTCGCCGTGTTCACCAAAGATTTGATCGTTGCCTTCGCCACCTTTGATCACGTCATCGTAGACTAGGCCAGCCTGAGCTGCATTTTGGTCATCACCGTGGAGAACATCGTCGCCAACTCCACCATCAACAGTATCCTGACCCACATTGCCAAAGATTTGGTCGTTGCCTTCGCCCCCCTCGATGTTGTCATTGCCATCGCCGCCTTGGATGTTATCCTTGCCAGCACCACCTTTAATCACATCAGCGCCTGTACCACCTAGAATTTGGTCATCGCCATTGCCACCCAAGATTGTGGTTGCGATCGCCAGATTCTGACCACTGCTAGTGCTTGACTTGATGGTGATGCGATCGTTGCCTTCGCCACCATCGACATAAATCTGGGAGACATCGCTGGACTTGAAGTATTTGGTGTCTCCGTTCACCTTCACTTCCCAAACCAGGTCTCGAACACCATCTTCATTGAAATCGCGGCTTTCGGCATTTTCGTCGCGTAAGGTTACCAAGACCTCATCATCACCATCGGTTGCGCCAGGGAATCGATTAGCGGTGAACTGCCCAGTATGAATCACGAGGGTACCTGCTGCCAGGTCTCCATAATTCGAGCCGTTGCTAATTCCGGCAGGATCAGGTTCGATTGGTGGGCAACTGTGGTTAAACTCAAATAATGTCACCGAGGCTAATTCAAAGGTTTCACGCCAAGAAGTAAAGAGCAGTTCTACCTCGACAAACGCTTCTAAAAAGGCTTTGAAGGCTCCATGGAGATCAAAGACGCAATCTAAGCCACGAGCGATGTTGAGTGCTAATTTATCTCCATAAATCTTGCTGTCGGGTACAGGGTCGTTCCAGTCAGCGGTAATGTCAGCCCGGATACCACCACGAACGCCAGCCGAAGCAATGCCTAGGCTCAGAGATGCTCCAGCCGTGAACTGAGCAGACAGACCCAGTTCGGGCGCTTCTACACCATTCTTGAAGTCATCAAAGAAGAAGCCATCAAGGAAATTACCTGTTTGCAGACCACGGGTATCGAGACCTACGCGGAAGTCAGCAAACATGCTCAATGCGCCACCCAGTTCGGCAAAGATAGGGAAAGGCGGAATAATCGGGCCAAAGCGTTGGCTAAAGCTAAATTCAGCACTGAGAACAGGCAGTTGCCAGTTGACGAGATCAGCCGTCTGCCCAAACAAAAGCTTAAAGATATTCTCTGGACTGAGAATCGGGAAGGTAATACCCAACCCATCAGAGGCATTCAAGCTGGTGAGAACAGTGCGAGAATTTTGTACCTGAGTGTTATCGGGTCCGCTAATGCTGTTTAAAGCATCATCAAAGCTGAAATCTTCTGAGAAGAGATTACCACTACCATCTCTCACTTGACCGAAATCTAAACTCCCCGGAGTTGCAGGCGCAGAGAGGTCTAGGTTGGTCAGGTCAAAGGTGCCGAAATTGAGGACTACATCTCCAGCAGCAGCGAACTCAGCCGCATCATCAACGAACTGGGCAATTTGGGTGACGACGCGAATAATATCTTTCGCACTTTCACCGCCAGAACCGAACAAGCTGAAGGCATCCAGGAAGGTAACAGGCCCAGAGCCAAATAGTTCAGAAAGGTCGGAGAGAACGGGAATCTTCGTATTGAGGATATCCAATAAGGGTCGGATCGGGTCGAGGGCTTGATCGACAGCTTTAAGGATGGGTGCGATCGCCTCTCCTAAGAAATCGCCAATATCCAACCGCACATCATGAAGCACCACGCTCAAATCATCCGAGTAGAAACCTGAAGTGCCGAGTTCAAAACCCCAATCTATTTCTAAATCGGTCTTGATTGATGGCAGATTTTGATTAACTTCCAGGCTACCGCCATCTATTCCATCACTCAGACCTGTTTGCAGAGCTAAATTGATCTGGGCTGTGGCCTCAAGCTGCGGTGTTAGCTTCACATTGGAGAAGTCAAACAGCGACATTCGCTGATTGGCATTTGAAGTGCGATTCGTTGTTAGGGGAATCACGGTAGCCAGTCCGTAACAATAGCCTAACCAACCAAGTCTCCCAAGACTCGTTGAACTCTCGGTCTGATGAAGGTGCAAGCCCTTCCTTCAAGACTCATGAATGACTCCCGACCTGCCCACACCGACTAGACTCGGTTTCTAGAGAGTGAAGCTGGGAACAGGACGCAATCAGATAGCTGTTGTGAGCTAACACTGGCGTTAAGGGGGAGTTCCCATGATGAAATAGAGCCTAAAAAAGCAACCTAGTCAAAAGCAGGTCACAACACTAACAACGCTTAGAAGCCTGACTTCATTGGAGTTTATTCCCGCTGCGTATGTCAAAGACAGCAGCAAGAGTCCAGGGAATCCAGTGGTTGAATTGGCTACATCTAAAGGAACGAACAATCTAACTGAGGGAACGAATAAAAACGCAGTTAAGGTCTGTGGGGAGTCACCCCCATAGTAGGTACGACGAGGTACGGAACCCCTTGACAGCGGGTAGGATGGGGCGTAATTGCCTCAAGGTTTTCAGCGTACACAACACGAAGTAAATCATGGTTAGACACAGCAGCAATGCTAGTGAACTGTGGAAAAACATCAAATGGAAGAAATTCCGAAAGATACTATTCCGATTACAATGTCGCCTGTACAAAGCTATTACCATTGGAAACAAGCGGAAAGCGCGGGGATTGCAGAAACTAATTCTCAAATCTCAAGCGGCTAGACTATTAGCGATCCGACAAGTGACACAGCTCAACGCGGGTAAAAAGACGGCTGGAGTTGATGGAAAATCGTCCCTCAGCATTGAGGCACGTCTAAAATTGAGCGAACAGCTCGAAGCAAGCGCCACCAACTGGAAACATCAAAAGCTTAGGGAAATCCCTATCCTCAAGAAGGACGGCACAACCCGAATGCTCAAAATTCCCACCATCGCAGACAGAGCTTGGCAATGCCTAGCAAAATATGCGTTGGAACCAGCTCACGAAGCAACCTTCCATGCCAGCAGCTACGGGTTCAGGACAGGACGTTCGGCGCACGATGCCCAAAAAATCCTATTTCTGAATCTCAACAGCTCTTGCAATGGCATCAACAAGCGAGTCATCGAACTCGACATTGAAAGATGCTTTGAGCGGATTAGCCACTCTGCAATCATGGACAATCTCATTGCACCGAAAAGCTTAAAGCTCGGAATTTTTCGCTGCCTAAAAGCCGGAACCAATATTGGATTTCCTGACCAAGGGACGCCACAAGGTGGAGTGGCAAGCCCATTACTCGCAAATATTGCTCTGAACGGTATTGAAGAGATTCACCCCAGCCTCCGATACGCGGACGACATGGTGATTATCCTAAAACCAGGAGACGATGAAGCCAAAATTCTTGAACAGGTCAGCGCATTTCTAGTAGCACGGGGAATGAGTGTAAGTGAACGCAAAACCAAAGTAACCGCTACGACAGATGGATTTGACTTCCTTGGCTGGCACTTCAAAGTCCAGCAAAACGGAAAGTTTAGAAGTACTCCTTCAGAGGACAACTTCAGAGCGTTTCGTCAGAAGGTAAAACACATCGTTAACAATGGGAATTATGGTGCCACGGTGAAAGCCGAAAAATTAGCCGTCGTGGTCAGAGGATGGAGGAATTACCATAAGTACTGCAAGATGGATGGGTCTCGAAACTCTCTGTATCACATCCAGTACAGAACTTACCAGGTATTCAACCAGGAAGCTAAGCAAGACCGCCATTCCAGCAAAGAATTGTTGGACAAGGCATTCCCCAAGGTTCCCTACTCCGAATGGAGGTATGCCAATGTCAAAGGAAATAAATCCCCCTATGACGGAGACATTGTCTACTGGAGCAAACGTAGCAGTAAACTCTACGATGGCAGCACCTCCAAAACCCTCAAGAAGCAAAACCATCAATGCAACTCATGTGGACTCAAGTTCATCAGCGAGGAAAGCATTCATTTACATCATGTAGATGGAAAGCACTCAAACTGGAGACACAATAACCTGGTAGTTATCCATAAGAGCTGCCACGATTACATCCACATGGGAAGCACAAGCAAGGCAAGAGCCTAGAAAATCGGGAGCTGGATGCACAGAAATGGGCACGTCCAGATCTAAATGGGAGGGGCAGGACTTAATAGTCCTCCTCGACCCAACCAGGTTGGATGACTCTACGATTAAAATTTTCTCCCGTTGTGCCGTCGAACCAGAGCCAAACGCCAGAAATAAGTCGCCCTTTGGGGTGGCAACGGTGGTACAGGCTTCTAAATCTAGTTTGAAGCGTTTATTGCCGCGCAAGTCGTCAAACTGCCGCGCTCCTGCCTCTCCCGCCACGAGGGTGATGGCCTCAACGGTCAGGCTCTCCGGATCAATCAACACCAGAAAGTTGGCATCATCTTGAATCAGGGCCAGTTTATCGCCCAACCAACTGAGGCTGGAACCGGCGCGAACATGAGCGGGGCGATCGCTAGATGGATCTTGGGTGAAGAACACGCTAAACGCGCTTAAAGCTGCATCTTCCATCCCATAGCGGGTATTCTTACCAGTGCGTTTGTCCGGTAGCAAAGACAGTCGCTGGCGAAAGGAACCGACTATGGTGTCAAACAACCCCCGTTCTTGCAACGGTTCTGGCTCTCTTGGCTCTCTCAGATGTCATTACAATACCGATATTTCCAGGACTTGAACAGCTTTTCGCCAAAATGAGAATTGCTGGGTCCTGCTCAATGATGTTGTTCAAATATTTGATCTGCCGTAATTCGGTCTCAGCTTTCAACGTTTGGGCTTCCTTCAATTCATCCATTGCCACAGGATAAGCTGCATTCTTATCGACGGTGATTATTCGTGGAGTCTGAGTGTGCTGCGCTTTCAGCACTTTACAGAAAAAGCGTGCCGCTGCTTTGCCATCGCGTTTCGCGCTCAGCAGGAAGTCTAATGGGTTGCCTTCCGAATCGACCGCTCGGTACAAATACTTCCACTCTCTTCGGATCTCGATGTAAGTTTCGTCCACCCGCCATGAATCGTTCGTCGCTTGCAAATGCGGTCGAACTCGTTTATCTAACTCTGGGGCGTATTTCAGCACCCAGCGATTGATGGTGGAGTGGTCTACCTTGACCCCTCGCTCGGCCATCATCTCCTCCAAATCTCGATAACTTAAGGCGTAACGGCAGTACCACCGCACATTCAACAGGATAATTTCGGGAAGAACGTGCCGCCACTTAAAGAGATTGGGAGATGCCATTCGATTTAGGTCGGAGAAAATTCAGCCCCACCATCCTACTTGCAGGCCAAGTTTTTGCAACACAACCTTTTTTCGCGGGGTAGATGTGACTAAAACCCATCAAGTCGGTGGCTTTCAAGTGGCAGCCTGTTGGCGAGGCAAATACCGAGGCAAAGTTGCCAAAGAAGGTTGGTTCTTGTTAACCAACTTATCATCCCTGCAAGCGGCAACTCGGGCTTATGCCAAGCGCATAGGGATTGTTGGCGTAGCCTTCCCGAAGGGTACAGATGCTCAGAGATTGCAAAAGGGGAGGCTATCATCTGGAGGGAACAGGGCTCAAAGGCAATCGCTTAATCGCTTTGCTTTTAGTTCTGACTTTAGCCTATGGGGCCGCAACCTTTGCGGGACAAAAACTGCGTCAACACGGGGTGGCCCATTACATTGCTCGTCCCTCCCAATTGCAGCGAAGCCGCCCTAGACATAGCTATTTTTATACAGGTTTGTATGCCTACAGCTGGGTCCACTTTGCCGACACCTGTGCGGATTTGGTTGATGCCTTATTGCAACTGCGTCCTGGAAAGCGACCCTTTTACCAACGAAGTCAACGGGCTATGTCCCTGATTCGCTCTGCTTTGTAACCCCTTCTGTCCCCCCAGCAGCCTAATTGCACTTCATGGCAGCTCCACTTCAATCACCCCAAAATGAGTGAGAACACTGGATTTTTTATATTTTTCAGTTCAAGTATCCGTAATCTACTAATTCTCAAAAGAGAGAAAGGAGATTAAGGTGCAGTTAAGTATTTAGTTTTAATGCGTGTATCCACCATGAGAAAGACGACCCAATTAAAAAATTTACTCCAGTCGCAACAGCTAGAGTTTTTGATGGAAGCTCATAATGGCCTCAGTGCAAAGATTGTTGAAGAAACAGGCTTTAAGGGAATTTGGGCAAGTGGTTTGAGTATTTCTGCCCAGTTAGGGGTCCGTGATAATAACGAAGCCAGTTGGACTCAAGTTTTAGAAGTCATTGAGTTTATGTCCGATGCAACTTCAATCCCCATTCTTTTAGATGGAGATACGGGATATGGTAATTTCAATAACTTGCAACGCCTGATTCGAAAACTTGAGCAACGACACATTGCCGGAGTGTGTATCGAGGACAAAATCTTTCCGAAAACCAATAGTTTCATCAATGGTGATGCGCAGCCTTTAGCAGATATTGATGAATTCTGCGGCAAAATTAAAGCTGCAAAAGATACCCAAACAGATGATGATTTTGTTCTGATCGCTCGAATCGAAGCTTTTATTGCAGGTTGGGGCTTAGCTGAAGCTTTAAAGCGGGCAGAAGCATACCATGCAGTAGGAGCGGACGGAATTCTGATTCACAGCGCACTGCGGATACCCGATGAAATTTTAGCCTTTAAAAAAGAGTGGGGAAACCGCTGCCCGGTTGTGATTGTGCCAACTAAATACTACGCCACGCCAACGGGTATATTTCGGGATCACCAGTTTTCGATCGCCATCTGGGCGAATCATCTACTTCGAGCAGCAGTCACTGGAATGCAGAAGGTGGCGCAGCAGATCAAGGAGGAAGAAAATTTACTGAATGTGGAAGAATCGGTTGCACCCGTGTCTGAGGTATTTAGATTACAGGGAGCAGATGATTTACTAGAGGCAGAAAAGCGTTACTTACCGCAAGAGACTCGAAAAGTACAATCTATCATTCTTGCAGCATCACGAGGAGTTCAGTTAGGGGAACTCACAGAAGACAAACCTAAATGCATGTTAGAGGTTCATGGACAACCGCTACTAATGTCGATCGTGGATACCTACCAAGCAGTTGGAATCAAAAATATCACGGTTGTACGAGGGTACAAAAAAGAATCAGTTAATGTACCGAATCTAAAATACATCGACAACGATGATTACCACTGCACTGGAGAATTGGTATCTCTTGCAATGGCTATGAAGCCGGCAATGCAACACTCTGATGAATTGGTAATCAGCTTCGGCGATGTGATGTACAAGAAATACATTCTGCAAATGCTGCTTGATTCAGGTCACGATTTTACAGTGGTTGTGGATGCTGACAAAAGCAATGATCCCACCCTGGTTCGTCAAAATTACGTCAATTGCTCAATCCCAAATGTAAAACATGCTTTTTATGCCTCCGTTTATTTAAAGCAGGTCAATCGGAGTTTGCCAAAAAATGAAATCTGCGGCATGTGGACAGGATTGCTCAAAGTCTCTAACGAAGGAAAGCAAGTTCTTCAATCGGCGTTAGACTCTCTTTTGCAAGACCAAGAACTTTATCGGCAAGGGCGAGTTACGGCTCTCCTGAATGAACTGATCCAACTCGGTTATCCCATTCACGTTATTTACGTCACGGGGCATTGGCTGAATGTCGATGCGATTAGAGACATGATTGAAGCAGGGAGTTTCTAAATGATTAACGCTAATCAGTTTATTCAAGCTGCAAAAAGATATGGCTTTCAGTTCTACACGGGCGTACCCTGCTCCTATCTCACTCCATTCATCAACTATGTTATTGATTCGCCTGACTTACAGTATGTTGGTGCAGCAAATGAAGGGGATGCAGTGGCGATCGCTTCTGGAATGGAGTTATCTGGAAAGCATAGTGTTGTAATGTTCCAAAATTCTGGGTTAGGGAATGCCGTTAATCCCTTAACGTCCCTGAATCAGATTTTCAAAATTCCAATTCTGATCATTACAACCTGGCGAGGCGAACCTGGCGGGGCACCCGATGAACCTCAACACCAACTGATGGGGGCGATCACTCCACCATTACTGGAATTAATGCAAATTCCCTGGGAGTTCTTTCCTACAGAACCAGAGCAGATTGAACCTGCATTACACCGTGCAATCAATCACATGACTCAACAAAAAACCCCCTATGCACTGATCATGCGGAAGGGTTCAGTAGAAACCTGCGCCCTGAACTCACAGTTACCCGTTAAACCCTTGCCCGTGATACCTGCTTCAATAGCATTTAAACCACAGGCGATCGCGACTCGAACTGACATCTTGAGAGCAATCCAGGCAGCAAGCCAATCACAAGACATTTTATTGGCAACAACCGGCTTTTGTGGACGAGAGCTTTATGCGTTGGATGATCACACAAATCAACTCTATATGGTCGGCTCCATGGGGTGTATCTCCAGCCTGGCGTTAGGAATTGCCCTAGCACAACCACAACGACGAGTCATTGCGATTGATGGGGATGGTGCAGCTTTGATGAGACTGGGTGCCCTAGCAACGATCGGGTATGAACGTCCAACAAACCTACTACACATTCTTTTGGACAACCAGATTCATGAATCCACAGGTGGGCAGTCTACCGTTTCCCATTCAGTTGACTTTTGTACAATCGCCTCTGCCTGTGGTTACGGCAAAGTAGCGTATGCCGTAACACCAGAGCAGGTAAAGGCAGCAATTGAAATGCCTGCCGAACAACTCACATTCCTGTATGTCAAGACAAAGCCTGGTGTACCTGAGAATTTGCCGCGCCCCAAAATCACACCTGACTTTGTTGCCCAACGACTCCGGCACTTTTTGGAGGCATCTGCATGAACCGAACTATTTTATTGAATCCCGGTCCTGTGACGCTGAGCGACCGTGTGCGTCAGGCTCTGTTACGAGGAGATTGGTGTCATCGAGAACCGGAGTTTGCGGAGTTAACCTTGGACATCAAATGTCGTTTGGTGCAGGTTTATCCAGAGGCTATTCAAGAGTATGAAGCTGTGTTGCTGACAGGGTCTGGAACTTGTGCCGTAGAAGCCATGCTCTCAACCCTGATTCCGCAACAGGGTAAGGCTTTAGTTGTGTGTAATGGGGTTTATGGTGAACGCATGGCAGCAATGATTGCTGCTCACCGAAAGGCGATCGCAACGGTTACATCCGAATGGCATAAGCCAATGGATTTGGCAACGATTGAGAACTACTTGATTCACGATCCAGCCATTACCCATGTTGTTGCGGTGCATCATGAAACAACAACCGGACGGTTAAATGACATCGCTAAGTTAGGGCAGCTTTGTAAACGGCGAGAAGTTGCCCTCTTACTTGATACCGTTTCTAGCTTTGGTGCCGAAGCGATCGACTTTGCCAACTGGAACCTGGAAGCCTGTGCCTCAACTGCTAATAAGTGCTTGCATGGAGTACCTGGTCTGGCTTTTGTTTTAGTAAAACGCTCCGTATTCGAGACTCGTACTTCAGCAGCCAATAGTTTATACCTTGATTTGTATCGCTATTATCAGGAACAAAAGCAAGGATTTTCACCATTTACGCAAGCAGTACAAGTTGCCTTTGCTTTACAAGAAGCCCTTAAAGAATTAGAGGAGCTGGGCGGTTGGAAGACCCGCCATCTACGATATCGAATGCTTGCTCAACGAATTCGCGGAGAGTTAAAGAGTCTGGGCTTCGATCTACTCTTGCCTGATTCTGATTGTAGTATTTCGTTAACATCCTTCCAACTCCTACCTAATCTTTCCTATACCGAAATTCATGACAGCCTGAAGCGGGCAGACTTCATCATCTATGCCGGACAAGGGGGGTTGAAAAATTCCATTTTTCGGATTGCCAATATGGGAGACATTCAAAACGAGGATGTTGACCGATTACTGAATTGTTTTCGGGCCATCGCTCTTCGACTTGAGGAACAGTGCCTATGACTTGGTTAGCGATCTCGTTAGTTCTAACATCTGCTGTTATTCATGCAACTTGGAATCTTCTAGCACATTCAAAAAAAGCGGATGGGCTCGTTTTTCTGCGACTCTCACTTCTGACAGGACTGGTAGGATTACTGCCAGCTCTATTCGCAGAGTACAAGAGTGCTTTTCCACTAACCGTCTGGGGGTTGCTCATTTTAACAGGTTTATTCGAGGCTGTGTACTACTTAGGGCTAACAATGGGTTACCGTCACGGAAACTTTAGCGTTGTTTACCCGGTGGCACGTGCCCTACCAATTCTCTTCCTATCGATCGTGGATGTTAGTCGTGGACGAACCCCCTCTCTGCTCGGTTGGTTAGGGATTTTACTGGTTGTAATTGGATGTGTTCTGGCTCCCTTACAATCCCTACGAAATGTCAAATTAACCGATTACTGGAACCAAGCAACTGTTTGGATTCTAGTCATTATGTTCGCCACAGTTGGGTATACAACGGTTGATAAATTTGCAGCAGAATTGATTCCTACGGGAGCTGAAACGTCAGCGCGTTATATTATTTGGCAGTCCCTCCTGACTATACCCTTTTTAGGCATTGCTCTTAAATGTATGGGCGAACCAATAAGCAAGCAAAAGATCTTGATGGATTGGAAAGGAACCACCATTTATGCGTCTTTTGTTTTTGGTTCCTACTGGCTGATGCTATGGGCATACCAGTTGAGTCCCTACGTCAGCTACTTATCCGCTTTACGCCAATTCAGCATTGTCCTTGGTGTTGCCTATGCAACGGTAGTTTTTCGAGAACCATCACCCGCTCTCCGCATTAGTGCTGCGATATTAATAACGTTAGGAATGCTTTGTATCAGCCAAACTTCTTGAGGAAGTATTACGGTTAGAAATTGCACCCAGTCTCGCTTGCCATACAAAGGCGAATCTGATCCCTGAGGAGTTGCAGGAGGTCCGGCGCTTCTTGGGGCAGACCTCAGGGGGTAACAAGAAGGCTAGAACAAGGACTGGAGGCGGGAAATAGCGTGTAAACCTCGCTGAAGATAGGGTTGCTTATTGTCACTAAGCTGCATCCAAGACTCTACCCAATCGGTGGCTAAATCCATGCCATCTAACCAGGCTTGGGCATACAAACCCACCCAAAAATCGCTATGTCTGCGGCGCATTCTTCGTCCTTCTCTGGCGCGACAAATATAGCTAGCTAAGCCTTGAGTGCGAACTTCATGACCTTGAATGACTGCGCTGGTGTAAGCAAGGGCTAAGAGGACAAATAAACCCGATAAGCGTTGAGGATTGAGACGGGTAGATTCCACCTGATACCCTCCACTTTTGTAGTCACGAAAAAAAGCTTCAATGCCCATGCGATGTTGGTAAGCCTTCACAGCAACCCCTAAAGCGGGCAGATTGGTTAGGAGAAACCAAGCACTGTTCTCACAATGGCCTCGATAAGCTCGTTTCCAATAACTAGCCACATTAAACAGTCCAACTCCTGCTTGTTTCGTCACCTTCACCTGCTCGAAGAATTGTGATTGACCTGGCTTTAATCCCAAGGATTGGAGTTGCCCAAAAAAACCCGTTTCATCTTGAATATACTCGTTACAGCGTAAGCGTAAACAGAAGTTGAACTGCTCTTGGCACAGCCATCTCGCTAGATGCACCGAGCAAAATTCTCGGTCGCCTAAGACCACGACTTGATAAGGTTTAAGCAAGGCTAAGAGTGGGCGTAAAACCGCTTGTTGTTGCGCTAAACCCGAACTCCCAGAATGCGACAAGAACTGCCAGTACAAAGGTAAAGCTCGCCCTCGATAAATCACACTGGCCGTCAGCACATTCACCCCTTGCCACTGCGTGCGGTCAAGGACCACGTAGAGAGTTTGTCCCATTCGGAATTGGTGAGACAGCAACTAGCCCACCAAAGGCAACCAGAGGGTATCAATGTGCAACTGAGGGCTAGAAAACAAGCGTTGCAAACAGCGGCGACGGCCCTCAAATTGAATCGGCAGCGGTAAGTTGGCAGCGAGCCTTTCGAGGCGCACTTGTTGGTGCCATTGCAATAGCAACACCAGCAGATTCACGAGTCGATAATGGCGAGGACTGAGGCACTGTTGGAGATGAGCTTGGTAGAATAGAGGCAACATTTTTCGGGGGTAGGCTTGTGGTCAAGTAGCAAGCCTATCTTTTTTTGTACTTAGCGGCTCTATTCCTTGCTACACCCCTGCTTCAAGCTTCCTGTTACCCCCTGAGTGGGGCAGACCCAACTGCGTGATTTGGTTGAAGGTGGAGCGATCGCAGTTAATACTTGAGCACCAACCGAGATCGCTCTGACCGTTCAAGTTCCCGGGGTAGCGAGAAGCCTATGCATTGTCACATCTTTCTTCACAAAAAGGATAACTATCAAAAAGGCTTACGTGACATAGGGTTGAGCGATCGCCCCTTCATCCATCTCACCTTTTCACACGCGCGAATTTAACGAAAGTACAGATGATATGTGACCAAACATCACGGAATTTCTCGTTAATGAAAGAGATGTTGAGATCGCTTCAAGGGTAGTGCATCAAATAATAGTGGGATAGGTAATGAGATCATGCCAAGTCCAGGGCTGTAGCGTTAATCCTGCTCGTTGAGCTGCGGTCGTCTTCAATCGACTATGCTGCCAAATCCAGTTGAAGTAACTCACGACTATCCGTGTCGTTACCTTGGTTTGTTCCCACACCTTGCCAAACTTATTCTGTCTGTGGTGCCACCGTCCGGTCTGTTGTCTCACCACTCCATTGGTTCTCTCTAAGCGTTGCGTCTTGTCTTTGCCAATGTAATGGAGAATCTCAGGTGGCAATACTCTCTCGTAGCTTCCCCAACCATCACTATTCCAACATTTACAGACGGTTTTGCCTTCACTACTAACCACTAACTCCTCAATCAATTCGTCCGTATGTTTTCCCACTCGGGCCGCTAGGATCAGCCCACTCGAATCAGCTAGACTCACTCCAATCCAGCAATCCCCAACTTCTAACTCGTCGGGAAGGCACTGCTTCTGTTTTTTGCGACAAATGACCACAGTTCATCCGCGCTCACTTCCTGCGTTTGTACTGCCTGAACTTGAGCATTATGCACCAACTGCGCCTGCTGGCTGGCGGCACGAACGATGCTCACGACCGTGTTATAGGCAAGTCCACTCGTGCGGCTAATCCCTCTCAGACTGCTGCCTTCGCTATGTGCCTGTAATACCTGTCGAATCTGTTCTGGTGTGACTTGGCGATGGTAGTACAAGGTGTCAAAGCGTTCATTGAATGTTTGCTGGCACTGCGGACAGAAATATCGTTGGCTGCCGTTAGGAGCTTTGCCATGCTTATGTATACGGGGGTAAGCACAGAGTTTGCATTCCATAGATCATGCTTGGGGGTAGGTGCTTTTCTACTTTACCGAACCCACCACGTTTTGATGCACGACCGATAATAGCTATTACCGTTAGCTGTTCAATTTTTCAGATCTTTCAGTGCCGTCAAGTAACCCTGTTTAGTTCATCTGAAGCGATCGCTTAGGTAGCATTACAAAGCAAATATGAGCTGGTAACATATCCCTCCAACCCTCCAGGAGCCATAACATAGTAAAACTCTGAGGTATTAGGAGCCAATCCTTTGACGCTGACTTTGGTGCCATCTTTCAACACGCCTGCAACCAACGTTTCACTGCCTCCCCAAACTGTCGCCTCTTTACGAAGGTTGACATAGCCTCCTGGTTCCAAGGTTTTGATGCGCATTTTGCCAGCAAAACGCCCACTCGAAGCAATTTTCACTAAAGAACGGAACTGGAGGTTATCAACCACGACAGGTGCCTTTTCTCCAGTTACCAACAGACTGGCTCCACGTCGTCCCTCACCCAAAAACTTGATCAACGTCCCGTTAGCCAGTGACCGCAAGGAGCCATCTGAGCGGCGAGCTACCAAGCCTAACCCATCAGAAGTTTTGACTTGATAAAAGCTCGATCGTTGGCAAGCATTTTCAGGAATTGGTTTTAGGCCTGAAGGCATAGCGTGGGATGGATTCGCAGCGCTTATGGCTCCAACTACTGTAGCTAAACTTAACCCCGCGATCGCCCAGCGTTGTAACAGAAATTCCATAGTGTTTCTCTCAGGAGCAATGAAACAGTAAACATTCGGTTCAAACGTTTCTCTCAAGCAACTTCACAACAGGCCCCTTAGGATTTCGGATGGGACTGATGGTGGCTTCCCAAAAGCGTTAACCCACCCCCTCGCATGCACAATCAAGGCCTAATTGAAGCGAAGCTGTCACCGGATGCAATTAGGTCTAATTCGGAGTTTGAAACAACGCAAACTCGTTGTTTGGTTGAGGCTCGCGTGGAGGATGATAGAACTTTTTGGTACAGAACAACTAGGCTCAATCCCTTGTTCTATGAGAATTTCAGCTTAATTGCACTTCGTGACAGCCTCGCTTCAAACACCCCAATGAGCAGGTCATACATTACGGCACCCAGTCAAAGCGCCGACAACATCACTTACAGCGGTTCTTGCTTGAGTGAGCTACAGTTTGATAGCCTAAGCAAGTCTTGTAAGATCAGGAACTAGCTGCTCATGCCTGCCCCTCTGTCTGTTGATTTGCGGCAAAGAATTATCGCTTTGTATGAGGCGAAAGAAGGATCTCAACGACAACTGGCAAAGCGATTCAAGGTGAGTCTATCGTTCATCAGAGATTTGATGCGACACTATCGCAAAACAGGAACTGTGCAACCAAAACCTCACGGGGGAGGAGCAGTTGCCAAGTTAGGGAAGGAACAGTTGCCCATCGTTGCAGCCTTAGTCACGGCTCAACCGGATGCTCTGCTCAGAGAGTTGTGTGAACGCTTTGCTCAACAAACTGGGATAGAGGTGAGCGTATCGACCATGCAACAAGCTGTGTGCAAGCTCAAGCTCAGCGTCAAAAAAAACATTGATTGCGGCTGAACAAGACACGCAACGGGTCCAGGATCTGCGGTTTGCTTACCGATTGTGGAGTCTCACAATCGACCCTCGGAACTTGGTATTTATTGATGAAACGGGTATCCATCTGGCAATGACACGCTTATATGGTCGCGCCCCCATTGGCGAACGCTTGTATGACAGTGAGGCTCCTAGTAACGGTGGTCAGAACATCTCGTTGATTGGGGGCATGAGTATCGATGGGCTGATTGCAACCCTGAGTATTGTTGGCAGCGTCAATACCGATGTGTTCTTGTTCTACATCCAAGAGATTTTGATTCCTCAATTATGGGTGGGAGCGATCATCGTAATGGATAACTTACCTGTTCATCATGCTTCAGTCGTGCAGGAGGCAATTGCTGCGGTCGGAGCAAACGTTGTGTTTTTGCCGCCTTACTCTCCCGACCTTTCACCCATTGAGTTATGTTGGTCAAAACTCAAGCAACTGTTGCGATCGGCTAAAGCTCGAACTAAGGAAGCACTTGATCAAGCGTTAACCCAGATTATCAATGAGTGCATTTCTGATGATGATGCCCTTGGTTGGTTCGCTCACTGTGGTTTATTCATCTGAAAACCGCTGTAATTACCACGGCTCAAAGCAATCGTAGTTGCGTTGGGCACTGATCTTGCCGTCACGAAATTCCAAAAACACGGCAAAGTGGGCACGCATCGTGTCACCTGCGGCAAGCGGGCCGACGGCGTGGGCAAGTGTTCCACTCCATTGCGCTTCCAGCACGATGAGATCCCTGGCTTCAACAATGTTTGTTATATCGTAAGATTGGCGTGCCGTGATTTGCTTGCCGCGCTCGTTCCCCTCAAGCAAAGCGTTCAGATCGCGCGTAGCTCCGTTTGGGACGAGCCGATTAGGAAACTCCTCTTGCACCACATCATCCGTGAAAAACGTGGCGAGTTCGTCCGCCCGACGCCTCGCTCCAACGCGCTCAAATACTGGCGTGCAATGGTGAGATGTGTATTCATACTGCTCTCGTCACTGGGCTCAGCTGTAAACAAACTCATCAATCGTGCGAAGAACTGAAACGTTGATTTAAGAACAAGCTTATTGACAGTTGTAGAGCGCTGCAAGCTACATTTTGATTCAGATGCATTAACTGTAAAACGAAGAACCCGATACTGTTGGCAAAGTTCGACGGGGATCACACCTCACTTAATCTGGAGCTAGAACCGCGAAACGAGAAATCCGAGTTTTTGATCTCGGCACTCCAGTCAACCAGTTGACTAAGCGATCGAGATTCATCGCTGCAGCGATCGCTTCTTTCCAGTGGGTTAAGGCTTGAGTGTAATCTTGAGCCCTATAGGCTTCTACACCCTTGTTATAACTAAAGAGTGGAGCTTCTGGACTAGAGCGCTGGCCTTGGATAGCAGTGCAGCTATTGAGTAGAACAGCACTTAGGAGCAGCATAAAGGTCAAGCTAGTCAAGCACAGCTTGCTTTTGTTAAACATAAAGTAGAGATTTAGGCAGTAGAGGTTATCCAGAGAGGGTTCCAAGATAACCTGAGAAAACAGCGCCTCAGGCAGAAGGAATTAACTGCCGCTTTAACCAAGCATCAGCTTCAGCGTGGAGATAGCAAGGATCAGGATGTGTTTTGCAATAGCTCGATCGTAGGCAGCTAGGATCAAGCCATAGTCTCCCCGCTCGATCCGCAACATGCCTTAATGGAATCAAGCCTGACACTAAGTAGGATTGAGAAAGCTGCAAACAGGCAAAAATCAGGCATAGAACAGGTAAAGCTTTGGAGGCGATCGCTCGCGCCGCTCAATTAATAGAGCTAGCCCAACAGCGGCTGGAAGAAATTGCCCGGATGCTAGGAGAAATTGAGATAACTGAGCAAGGCATTCAACAGGCGAAGATTACTGGTCAGGGGATGCAACAGCCAGAGATTTTTAGCCGTTATCAACAAAGCCTCAACCGAGAGATATATGACGCGATCGAGCAGCTAGAGGCGATTCAACAGCGGAAGAATAAGAGTTCTATGGGTTCGTTTGGGCATGACCAAAAGCCTAAGGGGAACTAGTACCCTAGAACCTAACTCAACTACAGATTGCCAGCTCATATAACACATCTCAAATCTCTCAAAAATAGTCTACGCCTGCTTATGCTGGGCTGGGTACCCTCAGGGACAAACAATGTTGAGGTTGCTTTTGCCATGAGCAGCGTAGCTAGCGGAATGAGTAGAGCGAGAAGTGTATCCAAATTCAAGATTCTTGTTTTAGAAGCTTGCACCCTCGCCCAAAGCCAAACTACGAAACGTTTCCAAGAGAACAAAAATGTTGAGTATAAATACTATAAAGATTTTCTTGTTGAGCACTATTATGGTTACCTTGACAGGATGTAGTGCTTCTGCGGGTTCCTCATCTTCAAGTACCACAAATAGTGATTCAAGTAGCATTGCTATAAAAGATTATTCAGCTAGGGTTACCTACAATGACTATTCAGCTAGGGTTACCCACGATGGTTATTCAACTCACATTACTAGTCGTTCTGACAAACTCTCTGTCACTATCGATAATGGGCAAGAAAAGACTTTTAGTAGTTTCACCGAATTATGCTTAGATCGAACACTATATAACGACATAAAAACTTCAATAGATGAAATACTTAAAGAAATTAATATTGTCGATTGCAATAAAGCCGAGGAAAAGTTGCATAGTCTTACAGAAATAGATTTAAGCAATAGTCGAATCTACAATTTATTGCCTTTTGTATGGTTTACAAACTTGCAAAAGATTAACTTAAGTAATACGCAAGTTAAAAACTTAGTATATTTC
>JAHHIL010000048.1 GCA_019358975.1 Trichocoleus desertorum ATA4-8-CV12 | reverse complement strand
ACGCCGCTGTGAATATCAAACAGGTTGGGATCTCAACCTGGGGATTAGGAGATGTCAGTCAGGCTCAGCCTGCAATCTTTGCCTGAGTCCCGAATCCCACGCGCTTTAGCCGTGGGAGTGGATCAATCAAATAATGCGGGTAGGCTGGGTGGACGCAAAAACAGTTGGGTGAAGTAGTAGCTGTTGCCCTGTCGCCAAACTCCCACGCCTGTCTCGCTATATCTGGCGTTAAGGATGTTTTCTCGATGTCCAGGGCTTTCCATCCAACCTTGGACCGCAATCGGGCCAGGATTAGGGATATTGACGCTTTTAAACAAGTTTTCACCCACAATCCAATACACAATGCCCGCTGCTTGCACTCGTTGGCCCACGTTACGACCATCGGGTCCAGTGTGGCTGAAAAAGTTTTTCTCTGCCATGAGACGGCTGTAATCGCGAGCCACCTGAGCCAGACGGTCATTATTTTGGAGTGGTCTTAATCCCTGCTCTTGCCGAATTTCGTTGATGCGCTGTTGCACCATTGTTTCCATCTCCGCGATCGCCGCCGAGGAAGCCGCAGGAGATGGAGCCGCAGACGGAGAAGCGGAGGAGGGATTAGGCAACTGGATCGGGAAGCTAGAGGGGACTGGCAGGTCAGGAAAAACCTGAGTGAGTGATTCACAGCCCATTAAGCTCAGCGCGATCGCCCCACCCAGTAACCAAACAGGGTTAAAGCACCTTAGACGAGAAAGGAATGGCTTAGCGACCACTGGCATAGGCGACCGTACTCATGAGGGCGTTCTCAGCTTGTCGAGAGTCTAGCCGCGTATGCTGCACCACAATTGGCACATCAGACTCAAACACGCTGGCGTAATCCGTATCTAGAGGAATTGGGGCTGGATCGGTAAGGTCGTTAAAGCGCATATGATGGGTGCGCTGAGCAGGAACTGTCACCCGGTAAGGCCCTACAGGTTTGCGATCGCTGAAATAAATCATGATTTCTACATGCGCATCCTGGTCGGTGGTGTTGAGGATGCAAGCAGTTTCATGGCTGGTAAATTGAGGCTCAGGCCCGTTGCCATAGGCTGGAATGTAGCCCTCAGCGATCACCCATTCTGTGTGTCCAAGCAGGTTACTCATTAGTTCTTCTAGAAATAGTTCTTTGAGAAACGGTTTACGGTCTCACTCCAAGCCATGCCCCTGCTCTAAAGTGACTCCCAGCTTGGGCAGGAGTGGGCACCATACGTCTACCTTCAAATTTGTCGAGGTTCTCGTTTCAGCTCACCTATCTCCAGAAGGAGATTGAACAGGAGATGAAGCTGGGTTCGTCGCTAGCAAATTCATAATTGCTGCCCTAGTGGGTAAGGCCGTTTGTGCCCCAAAGCCTGTCGTGGCGATCGCCGCTGCGGCATTAGCAAACCGCCCTGCCTCTGACCAAGGCCGATTTTCGGCTAGAGCCACCGCGATCGCCGCAGCAAAAGCATCTCCTGCTCCTGTGGCATCAATACTCTGCACAGGCACCTTGGGCAACCAACATTCTCCCTCTGGCCAAATCAACAAATTACCCGCATCCCCCGCTTGCACTGCCACTGCTCCTAGGCCTCGCTGAAGTAGAATGGCAGCTGCCTGACGAGCAGAATCTGGGTCTGTGACTTTCACCCCCGTGATCACCTCTGCTTCTGAGGAGTTGGGGCGAATCAGATCAATCAGTTGCAGAAGCTCATCAGAGAGAGGCACAGCCGGAGCAGGATCGAGGACTGTCCGAGCCCCTGCTTCACGAGCCAGCTGAAACGCTGCCTGCACTATGGCTAAAGGCGATTCCAGTTGAGCCAAAACCACTTTCGTCGAGGCGATCGCGGCTTGGGCGGCCTCAATATCTGCAATTCCTAGCTGATGGTTTGCACCGGGAGCAGTCAGAATCTGTTTTTCACCCCCCTGCCCCACCATAATCAGCGCCACTCCAGTGGCAGCGTGCGGATCTTGAATTAAATAACGAGTATCAACCCCTTGGGCTTGCAGATTTGCAATTAAGGTTTGGCCTCGCTCATCTTGACCAATGCGAGCGACAAAGGCAACACGAGCACCTAAACGAGCCACCGCAACTGCTTGGTTAGCACCTTTTCCGCCAGGTGCCGCTAGAAATGTTTCTCCTTGAATCGTTTCTCCGGGTTGTGGCAGTTTGGGGCCGCGAATCAAGTAATCACTATTGGCGCTACCCACTACCACAATGTCCCAAGCTGCTGTCTGTGTCATGGCTGCTCTATCCTGCTAAACCATTAACTCTGAAGCAGCGATCGCTATCCGTTTATTCCAGAAACTTAAAACTTAATACTTACGGTGGGCGACAGAAATTATTTCTTCAGCTCAAAATTTAAGCATGATTGCTTTGGAGGTGATGTTAGGGTGATTTCGCCTTGGCGAAGTCCACTCCCGTTGGCAGAGTACACAACCCATGAAGTCGTTGTCTACTTTTACAGTGGCAGATGGATTCCAATTATGTTTTGTCGTTTGGCAGAGGCGATCGCACTGCACCGTAGAGCTTTGCTCGCGGGCAAAGAGCTATTTGTCTTTCCCCCGGAGGTTAATCCTAGCGACTCCTCACAATCACTGCCTTAAATCGTTTAGATGGTTTAGGGACGCGATCGCTCTAGTTAGAAATTAGAAAGCACTTTTCTAATTGTCTCTCTCTAAATTTAATAAAAAATTATCTTTGCAGCTGCTATATGGTTATCTATCTAAGGGTAGGTTAGCCACTTAAGCGAGTTCGAAAAGTGCAACAGACCAACAAAAAACCACCGCTTGCTTAAAGACGGTGGTTTTTTTGTTGACTTTGCAAGTTTGCTTTTAGGGTTTGCAGAATTTGATATCAAGCTCCTGCGCAGACGGCTAAACCAAGGCTGGAGTCACGGCTTGCTTTTGTTGGGCTAGTTCTAGCAAGCGCTTGATTCGCTCCTCGGTAGGTGGGTGAGTGCGAAAAAGAGACTGTAACCCTTGAGCTGAGAGTGGATTGATAATAAGCAAGGGAGATAGAGCAGGATTGCCATTCATGGGAATGCGAAGACCCATCTCTTCCAGCTTCTCTAGGGCGCTGGCTAACGCAGCAGGGTTACCAGTGATCTCGGCTGAGCCTTGGTCTGCGGCAAATTCTCTAGTCCGAGAAATAGCGAACTGAATTAAACCTGCGGCCAAGGGAGCCAAGATAATCAAAAATAAAATGGCAAACGGGTTACCACCCCGACGAGTGTCACGAGTCACAGGGCCGTACAAAGCACCAAAGGTGAGGATGCGACCGAGAAAGGTAATCGCCCCCGCCAAAGTACCTGCTACCGCTTGAGTCAGCGTGTCTCGGTTACGGACATGAGTCAGCTCGTGGGCAATCACTCCTTCGAGTTCTTCGCGAGAGAGCAAGTTAACAATGCCTTGAGTCACCGCGATCGCCGAGTGCTCTGGGTCACGACCTGTGGCAAACGCATTGGGCGATTCGGTCGGCACTAGAAACAACTTTGGCATCGGAATGTCAGCGCGATCGCTCAACGAAGCCACCATGTCATAAAGTTCTGGAGCTTCCTCACGGGCTAAGGGCTGTGCTTGGTACGCAGCCAAGGCGGCCTTATCTGAGTAATACCAAGAGCTAAAACTGGTAAAGGCAGCAATCCCCAACCCTAAAAACAGCCCTTGCTCATTACCCACTAGATAATAAGCACCTAAAACAATCAGCCCACTCAGCAAACCCAAAAGAGATGCCGTCTTGATTTGATTCGCCCCAAACATAGGTTTTTACCAATCGCTTTAAAGAAATTACTGAAGTCTTGTTCTTAAAGTGACAAACTTTTATCTCTTCTAGTCTCTATCGGCTGAAAGAAAATCGACTCTTCCGACAGTACGGTACTGAGTTGGTCAACTCTTGAATCTGACCCTCAAGTTAATGCCCCAAACTTGTATTTGAACTACGTCACATTGCTTCCCCTGGTATTCCTGCCTACAATGAGACCAATTTCGAGCAACTGCACAGGCGGCTCTTATCTGGGAGGAACCATGTCAGAACGTCCGATCATCCTTGGCATTGTGGGAGATAGTGCCGCCGGAAAAACCACCTTGACCAAAGGAATTGCTCAGGTTCTAGGCCCAGAGAATGTCACGGTCATTTGTACCGATGACTACCACCGTTACGATCGCCGCCAGCGAGCTGAGATGGGCATTACGGCGCTACATCCTGACTGCAACCATCTCGACATCATGCAGCAGCACCTCGCTCTACTGCGCTCAGGCCAACCGATCCTGAAGCCGATTTATAGCCACAAAACAGGCACCTTCGAAGCTCCTGTCTACATCAAACCGAGCCGCTATGTTGTAGTGGAAGGGTTGCTGGGCTACTCAACCCGCGAAGCTCGTGATTGCTACGATGTCAAAGTTTATCTAGCGCCGCCAGAGCCTCTGCGGACACAGTGGAAGGTAAAGCGGGACACACTCAAGCGAGGCTATAGCAAAGACCAAGTCCTGGCTGAACTAGAAAAAAGAGAGCCAGACTCCGAGGAGTTTATCCGACCCCAACGGCAATGGGCTGACGTGGTGGTTAGCTTCTATCCGCCAGAGACGACTTCAGAGGAAACCAACTCACATCTAAACGTCCGTCTCGTCCTCAGACCCACCATTCCGCACCCAGAATTTAGCCAGATCTTGAACCAACGCAGTCCCGATCCTATGCCTGCCGTTAGCCTAGGACTCGATCGCGATATGGGCAAACCAGTGGATGTCTTAGAGGTAGCAGGACAAGCTACGCAGGAACAGGTCCACGATCTAGAAACAATTCTGTGTAACGAAATGCCGCAAATGGGGCATTTCTGCGATCGCGAAATCAACCCTGAGTTGGGCAAGATTGCAGGGACAACGGGAGAAATGTTACAAAGTAACCCCTTAGCGCTGACTCAGTTGTTAGTTGCCTACCACATGTTAGTAGCGGCTCAGGGGTATTAATCCGCCAACAACTCCATCAAGTTAGCTGGTGCTCAAAAGCTGCAACTCGATGGAGTTGAGTAAAGGCATCCAACACAATATCTTTTTGTTCTGGGGTCAAACCAGAGAGAGTATCAACCCACAGCTTGAGTAGTTCCTTGCGGCTAATACTATTGGGCACGATAGACATGCTAAAAGCTCCCGATCGCTTCTTGTCCTAGCATGCCCAAATTTACCAGATGTGGCTTGAGCCAGATTGCGTAAGTTACAAAATTCTTGTTACGTTTTCTCTCTTATGCCCGGATCTGATGCCCGAAGTGGAAGCAACTTAGCCTCACGAGCGTTTGTGCATTCGGGCCAAAATCGCTTTACCAGCTTCCCGTTTAACTCCAGCTACCAACTCTAACGGCCCCCTGACCAGGGAAGAGTTGAGCTTATCAAGACTGATGCCACGCGCTACCCATTGCTCCTCATTGGCATCCTCCGCTAAGGCCGAATAGACCACGCGCTTAATGCCCACAAACGAAATAGCTGACAAGCACATCAAGCAAGGTTCTAAGGTGACGTAGATGCTGAGATCTGCTTTCTCCTCTGCGCTCATCTGGCTCAAACGTCTAGCCGCTTGACGTAGCACCGTCATCTCACCATGAGCGGTCATGTCGCCTGTTTCTTCAAACGTGTTGTGTCCTAAAGCCAAGATTTCGCCACGCCATAAAATCAAGGCTCCGACGCCTGCCTTACCTTGGTCAATCGCTCGGTTGGCTTCTTCCAAGACCTTATCGATCATTTGCTCATCCAGATCCGTAGGAGTGTGCAGGTTGGCTGACTTCAGCTCCTCTGGCGGCATGGAATATTGGGTGGTCACTAACAGGCTCCTAAGTCGTTGTTAAAAAAGTAGAGATAAACAGGGGCGATTAAATCAGCGATCGCTCTCCTTTATACTCAACCCTAGTTCCAGTCGAAGGTCTTCGGTCTCCAGGCGGAAGTTCCTAGACAGAGCAGGCTCAGCCTTAAGGCCGATAGACAGACTGGAAAAGGATCAAGAGAGGTAGCGATTAACTAGCATTCAATCTACTTTCAACGCTCCACTGTCCTTTGTGTCAATTGAGCGGCCTGAATCGGGATAACTGAAAAGACGATGGTTGAGTGATGCGTACATTTCTATGACCTACTGCCTCAGGGTTGCTGATCTACCGACCAATGAACGCCCACGGGAGCGACTCTTGATGCAAGGGGCTAAAGGGTTAGCTACAGCTGAGTTACTCGCCATTTTGCTAGGGACAGGTCAGGGGCCAGGAAAACTATCAGCGATCGGCTTGGGCCAATATATTCTGCAAGAACTCAGCCAGCACCAACGCGACCCGCTGGAAGTGCTGCGCGATGTGAATGCGCTGGATTTAACCAAAATTTCTGGTATTGGGCCAGCCAAGGCAACCACGATTTTGGCGGCGATCGAGTTAGGGAAGCGAACATTTCAATCTAGACCTGGAGAGCGCACTGTGATCGATAGTCCTGAATCTGCCGCCGCTGCTCTGAGCCACGACTTAATGTGGCAGAACCAAGAACGCTTTGCCGTGATCCTCCTCGATGTGAAGCATCGCTTACTGGGGACACAAGTGATCACCATCGGCACTGCAACCGAAACTTTAGCTCACCCCAGAGATATTTTTCGCGAAGTGATTCGCCAAGGCGCAACTCGCGTGATTGTGGCTCATAACCATCCTTCGGGCAGCACCGAACCTAGCACGGAAGATATCGCCTTAACTCGCCAATTGCTGATGGGAGCACAGTTCTTAGCGATTCCCTTGCTAGACCACCTCATTATTGGCAATGGCGATCACCGCAGCTTGCGCCAGACCACCGCACTGTGGGATGAATACCCCCAAGGCGCTTAATTCTCACTTCGCTAATTGTTCCTGCTCCCTGCCTGTGGTAAATTAGGAGTTCACGGGCGATTAGCACAGTGGTAGCGCGCTTCCTTCACACGGAAGAGGTCACTGGTTCGAAACCAGTATCGCCCATTTTGAAAGGCTGATGTTGAAAAACAAGCACCTCGTGGCGGGCGTTGGGATACGTCTAGAATTCCTGATGTCACAGTTTTAGCGATCGCTCAATGGGAAGCAATGGCCGATCGAGAGGCTGTGATTAACTTGAGTGAACCCCCTCCGTTGTTGGTTGTGGAAGTGGTGAGTGAGTCTACCAAATCGGCAGATTATCGGGCTAAGTACAGCGAGTATAGTGTTTTAGAAATTCCTGAGTATTGGATTGTTGATCCGCTAGAGGCAAAAGTAACGACCTGCCAGTTGAATGAAGGTCGTTATGATGAGGCAATCTTTACGGATGAATCTATCATCCAATCTCCGACATTTCCTGCTTTGAAGCTAACGGTTGCTCAGGTTTTGGCGGCACAGTAATAGTTTAAGAAGAAGGCGCGATCGCTAATAACCTGTCTTTCACTAACTGAACTGTTTACATCATTAGAAACTGATTCCAAGCAAGTTTCCCCCTTCATCATCAGTGAGTCTTAGTCTCACAAAAGAATCAAAGTTGAATTCAGGCGAGAATTCTGCTGAAGGAACCATATCTGAGTTAAGAGTACAAATATATTTGAACCCAAGCCGTTCTGATTCTCTAGCAGCTAATTCAAGAGCTAAAGCTACTTGCCGTTCATCTACTCCATCAAAGATCGTACTGTCATGGATGAGAACATTTGGTGATGGATCACGTTGTGACCATAGCTGTGCAAGCATCAAATCATAGCAAAAAATTTTCATCTTTCCGATGCCTTCACTACGATCTCTTTCAATCTCAACATTAAATTGAAAGCCACTTGAACCTACATTAATTGCAAGAGTTCCTGGAGCATCGTAAAGGGCTTGTGAGTTTGCATTAAATAGTGTGATTGCTCGTTCAGCTTGAGCATGACGTTCTTCGAGATCTCGAAGTGCTCTCTGCTTCAATAACTCTCTTTCTATTCGTAATGAACTTTTTCCTTCTTCGACCTTTCGCAGTTCATCAATACGCTGATTGATATCATTTAGACTAGATCGAGTCTCTAAATATAACTCTTGGAGCCTTGTATACTCCTCCAATGCACCATGAGTTTGCAGTACTTCAAGTCTAGAGGCACGTTGGTTAGTTTTTTCCCTGATAATTTTATCAAAATCTGTAATAGTCCGTCTAAGACGCTTAACTTCGGCTGAAAGAAACTCACGTCGGTTTTCAACGATTTGATGATGAAAATTTTCTACTTCTTCCAAACGACGAATTACTAAACTAGGAAGCTCAACGCCAGCACTCTCATATAGCCGAGCTACGTCGCTTTGAGATGGTTCACTTTCCTGTTCAAGGCTTGATTGATAAAAAGTTAGTATTTGACGATTAAATATGTTTTCGTTAGTAATTTCATGAATCTCGGCAGTTAGAAGATCTGCTTCTTGCTGTAGATCAGCATATTGAGGATGTACGCGAAAGTTATTAAGTTCTTCACGCCTTCTCTGAAGCTGTTGTTCAACTCTAACTCTAGTGGCTTCTAACTCACCTAAAGAACCAAGAATCTTTGTTGCGACGCCAGTTTGATTAGTATTTTTCAATTTCTTAAGGCTATCAAGAAGCTTTTCTTGCTCTTTGATTCCTTGCCAATCACTTGCATCCTCCCAAGCAAGACCTAATAAAAAGGTATTAAAAACTTGCTTTTGCCACTCTGGTTGTTTTCTGAAGTATTCAAAAGGAGTAGAAAACGCATCTTTCTCAGGGCGAATGAAGTAGGAAATTAAGCTACGAAAATTAGGCGCAAATTGTCTCTCTTCATCTATTGGTAAGCCAAAGACCAATGCACCGAGAACTTTTTTCCAATCTTCTATTCTGAAAAACTTTTCATTTTTCTCAGTTCTTGGCTGAATGATCCAGGTACTAGTGTCTCCATGAATAGTCACAGTGGAAGGTTCATCAACACTTCGAGTAACAACCACTTCTTGATTTGCTAAAGTTAGGTTTAGACTGAAAGCCCACCCTCTCAGAGCTGACACTCTAAGTCCTGTACCTTTTCGCGGACTTGAACCCAAGCAAAAGTGGATGATTTCAATTAAAGTTGATTTTCCAAGTCCATTACGTGAATCTCTAGCACCAGAGGTCTCTGTACGATCAGCAAGAATTACGTTAAAGCCAGGTGTAAACTCAATAGCTTTAAATGAAGCTTTATTAGCAAAGACAGCGTTAATCATTGATGACGCTTGTGGAGCAACCCTTCTTCTAGCTCAATTGCTCCAATCATATATAAAAGGTCAAGGGCTAGAACAAATCGCTCAAATGTAGCGACCTCTGGAACCTTAGAGAGATCACTCCAGAGGGAAGTTACCGTCCGAGGATAGTTCAAGTGTTCTACAATTGTAGCACCAACTCCTAATAATGAGTTTCGAGTTGAGATGTGCTTAGTAGGTAAAATCATGGCTCAAAGACATCACAAGTTTCGAAAAAGTAGCACAAGACTGCTAAGCCTGCTAGTTGCCATCTAAAGTCAGAGTTGTTACAGCTTGAGAACTCATGCAAGCGCATGAATAAATCATCACCGCGAATACCCTCTTCTATAAGTCTAAAATACTCAGAATTTAGTGCTGATTTTAGTCGCTCTGGTACATCAGGAAAGTTAATCTTTGCATTATTTTCAATTAGATGCCTTACTTCGCTTGTTTTTGCGAGCCCTGTGTCCAACAACAACTTTATGCCAGAAGTTAAGCCATTTTTTGACATTTTTTCTTCCGGCTTGGTAGGTAGAGAAGTATTTTGATCTTCAATAGCGACTACTCGTTGTCTTAAAAAGGCAGTAATTACGAAATTTAGATCTTCAAAAGTGATATCTGCCATTCTAACAGCTAACTTTCTTTGTCTTTCTTGTTCATCACCTGAAGAGTCTAAATCAATTTGACAATCATCTCTTTGGATTTTTAGTTCGTTGATTTGAGCTTTTAATTTTGCAATAGTCTGTGGATCTTCTTCATAGATAAGCCTTTGCTCAATTTGCCCAAGCAATTTAATAATACTCAGCATTTGCTGTTCGAGGTCTTGCCGACGCTGCTGCCGCCAATTCACAGAGCAACCTACCTATCTCTTATAGAATTTCGATTTGCAGTGCTGCCAAGCTTTTTTAAGATTAATCCCAGTTCCTAGCCCTATTTCTCCCTCATAGGCGAGAATAAATGGAATGACTGGAATTGAAATTTTCAATGCATGCTTCGCATCAATTGTGGGAGAGTTAATTATTTCAGAAACAGCTTCATTGTTCGTCGGTAATGCAAGATTACGTTTTTGTAGTTCCTTCAATAGCTGCCGAGTCTCACTTAAAATCAACTGCACCTCTTCTTCAGAAGCTTGGTTAGTATCTACAGCTTCTAGAAAAGCTTTCATCTCTATCAACTCAGATTTATCTAGTTGCTGTGTGATAGGAAGAAGTAATTCCTGTTCTTGAGGACTAAAGTGCAGCATTAATGCTTGACTAAGAGAAGCTTGGCTGTCTAGAAGTAAGTCAATTTTATTATCAATTTCTTGTAATTGATAGACAATGGTTCGAGTTTGAGATGAGTGTTCTACTGTTAACTGAGCTTGTAATTCTACAAACTCTTCTTCATAATTGATTTTCTGTTGTTTCAAACTTTCAACGCGACGACGATATTTTCTCTTTCTACCAGGATCGTCCTCATCAATTAATTCTTCTTCATACTCGCTCAGCAGCTTTAAAACTTGCGTGATGTTATCCTCTAGCTGTTTCAATCTTGAGTTTAAGGCTGAAGGAAGCATAAACTATTTTTGAATAACAGAATAAGTGAATAATTTGTAGTTGCAAAATACTGAGTCGGTTATAACATACCAGTAACAATCTGAGTGTATTAGTTGAAGGTTTATGTGATCGGCTCGTCTGCTGCTTCTAACCCTGCTTCAGCGGCGATCGCTACGGGTGCATGTCACTTTGGAAGGTGCATAACTTGAGTGTTAGTGCAACGAGGTAGCTGAATTCTTGTAAATAGAGCATTTCAAGCTACGAGTACAAATACTCGCTCGCAAAGGTGACATACTCCCGATCGCTACTAACGCAATTAGATTGCTTAGCCTTAATCCAACTCATCCAATCGATGCTTCTCAATAATTTCTTGTTGTTGAGACTGTTGCAGCCATAACTCTAGCGCTTCCGCTACAACTGCACTGATTGACTCATCCCGAATTGTGGCGATCGTTTTCACCAGCTTATCCAAGTCAGAGTCTAGATATATTCTCAATTCTGGTCTTTTTTTGGGACTCACTCGCTTTGTAGAAGCGCAAACGTACAAACCAGATTTTCCCATTCTCTATTGCGTATATGCGGCTATGCGGATAGAATCAGCTCAATTATATTGAGGCTGTACCAATGGTCACACTCTCTGCTGATGAGGTCGCCTTGTTGCGATCGCTCCTCACCGCTCTGCGTGGCATTAAAGTTCGAGATATTAATAAAGCCCTGGTTATCCTGGCGAAAGCTGACAGAGGAGCCAAGCCATGATTGTGCTCACTGACGAACAAGCAACCACCGTACATCGCTTGCTCACCTGCATCCTGCTCAATGAAAATTACCGCATAGCCGACGTAGAAGACGCGCTAGTTTGGCTCTCTCCAGAAAACCGCCAGATCCTTTGTCCCTTCGATTCCCTCTGGTCTAAAAATCTCGCTCAAGACATTGTGCGGGAGCTAAGACAAAGTTGAGACTGACGAGAGTTCATTGTTAAGCTTCCTTAGTTCTGCCCTGCTCTAGATGTTTTCTAGGCTTAGACTTGGCGTAATAGAGATACGGCTTCTAGACAACCATTGACGTACTCACACATCTAGTGTTTGATGATGGGTATCGGAAGCAATACACGCTATATTTCGCATTCTGCTCTGCATCTACTGCCTAACTTGCTCGATTTAAAGCCCTGACTGGATCGTGACATGCCTTATGGTTTCCCAAATTGAAACCCCAGCCCTAAATTCCCTCAAAACGCAAGGTGTTGGAGAACGTCGAACTGCTGTAGAGGTCAGTCGTCGCTTCCCTCACGCGATCGAAGGATTGGTACAGGTTTTTACTTGTTCGCATCGCAGCTTCTTCACCAGTGTGATGGCGCAAGCACTCAGAATCGCAGGGCAAGGCACATCAGTCTTAGTAGTGCAGTTTCTCAAAGGCGGAATTGGGCAAGGCTACGATCATCCAGTACGGCTAGGGCAAAATCTGGATTGGATTCGCTGCGATTTGCCCCGTTGCATCGACACCCCTCATCTAGATGAGACAGAAATGCGATCGCTTCTAGATTTGTGGCACCACACACAAGCCGTGGTGATGCAAGGCAAGTATGATTTGGTCGTCTTAGATGAATTGAGTTTGGCGATTAACTTTGACTTGATTGCAGAAACAGAAGTGCTGGCTTTTTTACAGAAGCGGCCTAGCCATGTAGATGTGATTTTGACTGGGCCAGAAATGCCGCAAGCGATCTTAGACGTTGCCGATCAAATCACAGAGCTTCGTCGCAGCCATCAACCTTAGCCGAATCAGGCTCATGGTGATCAGCTAGACATCACGAATTAGCACGAAATATTGCCCTGGTGACAGTTATGGGTGTAATTTAACTCTGCTTTGGGAAACATGGGATTCGGAGTTTGGGGAAGCGGGATGATTAAGAACGATACATGGATTACAGCAATGGCGGCAAAAGGCATGATCGTGCCGTTTGAGCCACAGTTGGTTCGGGAAGTTTCCGGTGATGCCAACTTAGCAATTCGACCTGTCATTAGTTATGGCTTATCAAGCTACGGCTATGACATTCGCCTATCACCTGCCGAGTTTCGTATTTTCCGTCATATTCCCGGCACTGTGATAGATCCGAAGAACTTCAACCCAGAAAATTTAGAGCCGACTAAGCTGCACACAGACAGCAATGGTAGCTATTTCGTGCTTCCAGCCCACTCTTACGCCTTGGGAGTCGCGCTAGAGAGGCTGGAAGTTCCTACCAATGCCACAGTTATTTGCATCGGCAAGTCAACCTACGCCAGAGCAGGAATCATTGCCAACCTCACACCTGCTGAGGCGGGCTGGCGCGGGCACCTCACTCTAGAGTTTTCTAACTCTTCTAGCGCTGACTGCCGCATTTACGCCAATGAAGGCGTGGTGCAACTCCTATTTCTAGAAGGTGAGCCCTGCGCGGTTAGTTACGAAACTCGCCGGGGTAAATATCAAGACCAACCAGAAGCCGTGACACTGGCGCGAGTCTAAAACTCGGCTGACTTGGCAACATCGGCTAACTTGGCGCTAGGAAGACCACGATCGCCGGAAATTTAACCAAGCTTCCAAAAAGTTTTGCCACATTGAGTTGTGCTTAAAGCGGTGTAGCTGCCATTCTACGGCTGTTTGGCTTAGGATTTCAGCAAAGGTGGGGGAGGCAGTCGTTAAATCAGCGATCGCCTCAATCTTGAGCTGCTGCCGCATAGCTAGAGCCATCACAGCCATCAACTCACTAGCCTCTGGCCCTAAGATATGGGCTCCCAAAATCGAGCCATTGCGATGCACCACCACCTTACACAATCCGGTGATTTCTCCCCGAATCTGCGCCTTCGCTAAGGCTTTAAAGTCTTGCCGTAGAACCAATACCTGTTTACCATAGCGTTGTCTAGCTGCTTGCTCTGTCAAGCCCACTCGCGCCAAGGCTGGAGCAGTAGCCAACGTCAGAGGAATCCCTTGATAGTTGGCTCTGTAACGCGGAAAAAAGAGCGCATTTTTGAGGGCGATCGCCGCTTCATATTGCGCGACATGAGGCAACACATTACCTGCGATCGGGTTGCCACAGACATATACTCTAGAATTTGTGGTTTGTAATTTTTGGTTGCACCGAACTCCCTGCGCTGACCATTGCACTCCTGCCGCTTCTAAATTAAGAGACTCCACCTGCGGTTGTTGCCCCATTGCCAGCACAATTTCGTCGGCAGCGATCGCCTGGTTTCCCACCTGCACCCATTTTTGCTGCTCAATTTGCCGCACCTGAGTTACAGGCGTATCGGTTAAAATGCGAACTCCTGTGGCTTCCAACTGGGCTTGCAGTAAAAACGCCACTTCTGCATCTTCGTGGGGCAAAATGCGATCGCTCTCTACCACCAACGTCACCTGAGCATTCAGCCGCACCAAAGCTTGAGCCAGAGCAATCCCGGTTGGATCACCCCCTAAAATCACCACCGATTTCGGCAAGGTTTGGTTGGCGAACCACCCACCGACTTGAGCCACAGAGAGAAATCCAGTACTGCTCAACCCCGCAATCTCTGGCACAACTGGGCCACTCTCTAAAGCCAATAGATACGAACGGGCTCGAAGCAAGCGATCGCTGACACTAAAAGCAAACCGAGGCCGACGACAAAATTGTCCTGCACTGAAAATCACTTCAACTCCCAGCGCTGACAGCACAGTGGGAGATGTTTGTTCTTCCCAGTTAGCCGCAACTCGCTGTATCCACTGCCCCATAATCGGCCAGTGCCCAGCCAGGGTTAAAGCTCCTGCATCAGTTGCCTGCCCTGACAAAAAGAATTGGCTTTGGTAAACCTGTTGCGACATCTGACCCAAATGAGCCAGGGCATAATGGGTAATCTCTGATGGCTCTGAATCTGCCTCCCCCCACGTTTCTGGCACAACCCAAGCCACACGCGCTTTCAACTCGGCAGCCATCCTCGCTGCATAGCCGCCCGCAGGGGTGCCACCAATTACTACCAAGTCGTATTCAACTGACATGCTTTTAGTCGTTCACCAGGTTATTTGAATCGGTTATTAGGTTGGCTAAGCCCTCCAGCAACCTCTTAAAGAATCTCAGCCAACCCTGCGATTAATCGCTGATTTTCTGCCTCGGAGCGTACGGCAACCCGAAAATAGCGATCGCCCAATTCCGGGAAGCTGAGACAATCCCGAATCAAAATTTGATGACGCAGCAGCAGCCGCTTTTGTAGCTCCACACTAGACTGCTCCGACTTGACTAATAAAAAGTTGGCAGCACCCAAGTAAGGTTGCAGCCCTGGCAACTGAGCCAAACCTTGATACAGTTGCGATCGCGCCGTTGGCAACCAGGCCCAAGTTTGCGCTTGAAATGCGACATCCTGCATCACTGCGACTGCGGCTCCTGCTGCTAGCACATTCACAGGCCAGGGGTCACGACATTGTTGCCAGCGCTGCAAACGGTCGGGATGGGCGATCGCATATCCCAAACGTAAACCAGGCAAACTGTAGAACTTAGTCAGCGATCGTAAGATTACTAAGTTTGGGTAGTCCTGCACTACATCGCTCAAGCTTTGCTGCTGCTCTGGCGGCAAGAAATCCATAAAGGCTTCATCCACTACCACCAAAGCAAACTGCTCTAAGTAAGGCAGAATACTCTCTCTAGAAAATAGCTGTCCGGTCGGATTATGAGGATTGTTCAGCAACAAGCCACTGTTTTGAGGTGAAATTTTGGATGTTAGGGTTTCAAGCACCAAGCCAACATCCAAAATCGGCCAACCAAAATTGTCGAAAGGGCACTCAAGCACAGAACTGTCAAATGCTTTTAGTGCCCGCGAATAGTCGCTAAACGCGGGGGTAACTAAGCCAGTCACCTCCAGCTTGGATAAATCCCAACAAGCCCAGGTCAACAATTCAGCCGAGCCATTCCCTGGCAAAAGCCAATCCATAGGTAAGCTATGAGCCTGGCTAAGAACAGATCGGAGTTGACCGTAGTCTGGATCAGGATAGGCTGTCAGCTCGGATAAGTGAGTCTGAATCGCCGCGATCGCAGACGTAGGTGGGCCTAAAGGATTAATACTGGCAGAAAAATCAAGAATAGCCGCAGGGGGACAGCCTGCCAGCGCCGCTGCCCAAGCTAAATTCCCCCCGTGAATTGGACGGCTCAAAGAGCAGCCTCGCTAATGAAAAGTAGCTATTTTTCCGGGGGCGAGACCTTCTCCTTAAATAACTTACCTGCTGAGAAAGCAGGGACTTTGGTGGCAGGGATTTCCATTTTGTCACCCGTCTTGGGATTGCGTCCCTCACGAGCTTTGCGCTCCCGTGACTCAAAAGAGCCAAAGCCGACCAGCGTGACTTTGTCGCCATTGGAAACTGCGTCAACAATAGTTTCCAGGGCCGCCGTCAAGACTGCATCTGCTTGCTTTTTGGTCACACTCGCCTTATCGGCGATCGCGTCAACTAATTCACCTTTATTCATGCGTATGAATCTCCTTTTTTAAGAAGGTAGATATTGCTGTTTGAATCTCCAGTCGAGATTGTGGAGTGAACCTTCGAGGGGAACTCAGCCCAAAATGGCTGGAAGTCCCACAGACTCGAATTTTCAATGCCTTATTCTAAGGTGTACTCGCGCCATATGGATCGTCGAAACCTTTAAGATATATAGATTTCAGGATTTTTTAGGCAATTTAACCCAAATTTGAAAACTTTTTTCGCAAAAAAATCCCCTATCCAGGGATGAATAGGGGGATTGATCGCTAAAAATAGTTCGTCAGCATCGCAGGATCTAGACTTCCTGAATACAAAGGCTATTTGCTCCTGAACTAGTTTTTGTCAGGATTGCTGGTGGTGCCTCGCTCTAGAATCTGACGCACATCAGGGCTTGGTGTGTAGTTATAACCAACAGTAGAGCGATCGGAGTCATCCAAGATCTGCGGTGTCAGCAGCACGATCACTTCAGCTCTAGTATTGGATCTTGTAGTACTTCTAAACAAAGCACCAATAAGGGGCAAATCACCTAAGATAGGAATTTTTTGAGCGTTGGCTCTGTCCTGGTCCTGAATAATACCCGACAGAATCAAAGTCTGTCCATCTCGCATTCGAATGGTTCCAGAGGTGAGCGATCGCTCCGATAGCAAAGCAATATCCTGCCCTCCTGATCCAGGCAGTGTAACACGTTGTATGCCTGATAAGGCAATCACCTGAGGAGCAACTGACAGCGTCACAAAGCCGTTATCATCAATTCGTTCAACATTAACCGTCAGGATGAGACCTGTATCTTCTTTGGTAATTTCTGTAGTTACCACAGGAGGAGTGCTAGTGGAAATGGTGGTTTCAACATCTCCAATAACTTGCTGGGTGAGGTTAACAGTTGCTTGTTGCCCCTCTTGCACTACCAACGTTGGATCAGTCAAAATCTTGGCATTATTATTAGCAATAGATGCCTGCAGCTGAAGCAAAAACTGCCTAGCGAAGTTGAAGGCAAGTGGTCCACCAAAGCTAGTGGGCCCAGCCCCTACAGTTGCATTAGTTAGGCTACCTGCTGTGACTGGGCTTGTACTACCAAAGTTCACAACCCCAATTCCACCTGCATTGATTGCTCGGCTTTGGTCAATCCCAAACGAGAAACTTGAGCCAAACCTTTCTTCTTTAAGCAAGTTTACGTCAATGATTTTGACGTTTACGGCTACTTGGCGACGCCGTAGGTCGAGTTGCACTAACTGGGCCGATGCCACCTCAATCAGATTTCTAGGACCTACCAGGGTTATAGAGTTAAGGCGAGTATCTACTAAGACTTGCAAACCTCTGAGCAAAGGAGTTGAGTCTTCGGTATCAATCCGCAACGTGTTTACGACCGTCTGATTCGTGGTGCTAGTTTGCGTAATCGGTGGCGCACCCTCAGCCCCTTGAACAGGGATCGCATTAACCGTCGTTACGGGTTGAGTAACTGTAACTGCACTTTCTGCACCCATACTGACTAAAAAGCCAGACGCTTGCTCCGCGCTGACTTGATTCATCCGGAACGTGCGAACAACCACATCTCTAGCTGTATTGGGCAACCGGGGAGCCACGAAAATGGTTTGTCCGACTCGGTTCGCTTCTAAGTTGCTCAGGCGCAGCACGTAGTTAAATACATTCTGCACAGGCTCATTCTCAATATCTAGCGAGATAGTTGGCCCACCTGCTCCTGCTGCTCCTGGCTGAGCTGGGGCTTGCTGACCCTGCTGTTGCCCACCCCCTTCAGCACTGAAAGCCAAATTGAGTCCTGCGGCACGAGCTAATAGAGATAGGACTTCCCGAACTGGCGCATCTCTTAACACGAGTCGAGGAACCCGCTCAGCACTGCCTAAATCAATTGCTGATGCCGCCGCATCTACATTGGAAACTACAATATCTCCTACTGGAGGAGCGACTGCTCTAGGCAAGAAAGGCGGAGCTACGTTCGGGCTCTGCGGCTGTACAGGTACCCCATCCACTGTAATTCTGGGATTAGGAACTAGAACATCCTCGGCAGGAGCTGGGGGAACTGGAGCTGGGGCTGCTTGGGTGGCTGTACCAGGCTGGGCCGTAGGGGCAGGAGTTGCTTGAGCTGTTTCACTTCCCGCCGGACGGGTAAGGCTGAAAAGCAAACCACCGCGATCGCGCTGTGCTACCTGGCCTGCGGGAGCCGCTCCTTGGCCTGCCACAATCACTCGCACACTGTTGGTATCTAGTGGCAGTACTACGACAGAGCTAATGCCAGGAGCAGGATTGTCTTGGCGAAAACTTTCACTTTGTGGCAAGCGCAGTTGGGTATTAATAACATCGGCCACCCAACTATTGCCGCGACTGACGGTAAAAACCTGAGGACGGGCTCCATTGCGCGTCTCCAGTACAACCTCTACCCCACCACTGGTGGGATTCACCTTTACACCAGTCACTTGCGTTGCTGGAGCAGCCCATACAGGCTGAGCAGCCATTACCATGACGGCTCCACCAATGTATAGACTGCTCAATCCGAGATGATGTTTCACAGTTCCCTCCTCTCAAAAAATGGAAATCTCAACCTATTTCGGCTCCACACTCAAAAGCCATTCACGTTACTTCGCAGGTGATGGTGTCGCTGCTGCTGCTTCCTGCGGACTCAGTGGCAGTAGTGCCTGCAACTTAAAGGATGTTTTTAAGGTAGTTTCAGGGCGTCCAACCGGAATCAAGCGGCCTCGGCGATCTACAGTAATTTTCTGCGTTGACTGATCTAGTTGAGAGTTGAAACTCTTGACTAGTAGGAGCGGTTGTAAACGCTCCACACTCCGCATAATTGACTGAGTTTGTTCGTAGCTGCCTTCCAAGTTGACGGTGATCTCTTTCCGCTTCAGTTTGCCATTCACCGCTGCTCCCAAAGAACCGTCACTGATCACAGTGGCTGGCTCTTGAGAAGGAGTGAAGCTACTTAACTTTGCCTGTCTAGCATTAACTAAGCGATTGAGATCAAGCAGCAACGTATCTAATGTCCTTTCATCCGCGAACAAAGCATAAACCTCTGTGCGGCGTTGTTGTGTTTGTTCTAGGTTCTTGTTAGCTGCATCAATTTTTTTCTGGATATTTCCTCGTTGCTGAATTTGAGTCTCTTTTTGCTCCACTTCAGCTTGGAGGCTCTGGTTCTGCTCCCAAGCTGGCTGCACTTGGTTAAGCAGTAGATAGGCAGCGGCTCCAATGCCTAAGACAGCCACCAGAGCCCCACTGACTGTAGGAGTTAAGGCGACCCCAAAGATTGTAGGATAGGCAGGCTCGGAGCCAAAGTCTCTGCCATCGGAAGGGACAAAATCTCCACTGATAGTCATGGTTGAATGACTCCTTTCTGTTGAAGCGTTCTGATGCGAGTAACCAGCCCTACGGCCCCTTTGCGATCTAGCTCTCTCAGCAAATCAGAGGCAGGAACATCGCTCAAGCTCGTTTGAATTTTATAAGACACCACTTGTGGCAACTTCACTTGGACATCAGGAGTAGTGGTTTGAGGTGTGGGGTCTTGGCGAACCTCAATTTGAGTCGGGTTATCTCTTAAGTCAGCACCTACCAACTGCGTTTCAGTAGATTTCAGGAAAGGCGACTTCTGTAAAGTGAGTAAGAAGTCATTGACATCGTTAAAAGAACGGGCAACGCCTGAGATTTCTACCTTGGGCGCAGGGCTGGGATTCTGAGGGGTAGCAGCAGGAGCATCAGTTTCTTGAATGGTGCTTACCTGTACCCCCACCGGAACGCGATCGCGAATATCCTGCAACATAGCAGACCAAGGCTTGATTTGATTAAAAACTGTTGCCAACGCATCGGTTTCAGCCTTAATTTGGCTTGCCTGGGTATTAATGGCAGCTACCTTCTCATCCGCTTTTTGCAATTCACCTAGTTGCGCATTCAAGGTATCAATCCGCGTCACTAGCTCTGCATTTCTGTTTTGTAGCACTAGCCACAGAACCACCATGGCAACAGGAAGAAAAACACCCGCTGCGACCCCTAGAAATAAGGGTGCCATGCTACCAGGCGTGGCTTTAGGACGAGCAGGCCCACCCTTTACATCCGGTCGATATTCCGGTCGGTCATTGAGAAAATTAACGTCGAGACTATACATTGGTTCAGATCTCCCGCAATCCTAGACCTAGCACTACCCCTAATCCAGGTCGTTGAACCAGGGGAATTTCTTGTTCAACCTCTAATGAAAGCGCTGCAATTGGGTCAACCTGACTTGCAGGCAAACTGAGTCGTTGAGTGAAGAATTCATCTAGCTGACCAATCCCACCTCCTGGGCCTGCCAAGAGGAGCTGCGCCACTTCCAAGTTTTCACCTTGGTTGAGATAGAAATCGATGGAACGACGTAGCTCGTCTGCTAGTTCTCCTAGAACTCTCAGCATGGCAGCCGTACCTGGATTGGTACCCCCCATTTTAGTCGTGCCACCAATAGTATCGGTGGGAGTAATTGGAATCGTCATACCTTGAAGCAAATCAGTATTGCGACTAGGGGGTAGGTTCATGGCCCGACTTAAAGCACTTTGAATCTGAAAAGTTCCAATGGGAACGGTGCGAGAGAATTGGGGAACCCCATCTACCACGATGGAAATTTCTGTACTTTCAAACTGAACGTCAGCGATCGCTACTGCCTCTTGAGGGGCAAATTGCCGCAGTTGCTCTCGAATCGTCCGAATCAAGGCGAAGCTGCTAGTTTCTAAAACGTCCAGTTGCAACCCTGCTTGCTCAAACGTACTGATATAAGTATCTGTAACTTCCTTGCGTGTGGCGACGAGCAAAACTTGAACCTTTTCAATGCCATCCTCATCTACAAAGAAGCCGAGCTTTTGGTAATCGACATCAGCCTCTTCTCTAGGAAAGGTCAAATAAAGACCCGCCTCTTGATTCAAGACCATTTCCCGCAGCTCCCGGTCATCTAATTCAGCCGGGACGGGAATCAGGCGAGTTACCGCTTCCCGTGATGGGATCGCTGTCGCTGCCCGCTTGACTTTAATTTTGTTTTCAGCCAAGGCAGATTGAATCAAGCCAGCCATTGCAGTCGGGTCCGCAATTTGGCCCTCCTGAAATATTCCCTCTGGCACCTCTACAGAAGACAGAGTGACTAATTTGAATGCCTGTCCCTGCTTTCGCACTTGGGCAATATTAACTCGTTCGGGGGTGATCTCTATACCAACCCCTTTCGTACGCTTTGAAAATAGACCTTTCAATGTGTTAACCACAGCATTTATCCACTCAGTCGTATCAGTTTAGTTAGTTAGGTGAGGCCAGAGACAATGGCTACAGTGAGATGGATGCCGATGTATGGTAACTAATTTATTGCAGAATTACCATGCTGCTTAGAAGGATACAAACCTTAAAAAATATCATCAACAAAAAGCGAGCTGCCAATAGATTGCGGCTTGTGTCTTCGGCAGAAAACATCAGCTAAAGCAATACTATTTGACAAAGGGAAGAAAACAGTTGTTTTCCTTTCCTAATGTTTCTAGCTTTTTATCCCCAATAAGCTCAATTTGAACTTGCCAAAAAGTTTGTTTTTGGGGAACTGAGCGAAGGGGCAACTCTCTCCTGTTGATCTCAATCCAACTCAACTTACCAGCGATATTACACACAATTGTGAAAATTGCGTACACCTCTTCAAAAATTGAGGTAATCCGCTACGGTGAGGAAGGATTCATACTGCAAACAAGCGCACCCGAAATTTGGGGTAACCTATCGACGAAATAGGTGTTTTCCCCTTTAGCAAATCACTGGTGTGACGCTTATCTTAGGGTTAATTGTTCCCGACAAGCTACACAATGTCCTTCTTTGGCTATGTAGGAAGCGAAAAAGCGTTGCGTCACTCCTGAGCACCTACCTCCGCAGAAGGGCTGCTTGAAAGTATATATAAAAAAGAGAAAAATACAGACGGTTAAATTATGAATGCTGTGCCATCACGCCAGGAAGGCCAAGCCTGGGGAACCCCGTTAACCTCAAGTGGGCGACGCCTCATGCTGCTAGGCTCTGGAGAGTTGGGCAAAGAAGTGGCGATCGAGGCGATGCGGTTGGGGCTGGAGGTGATTGCGGTTGATTTCTATGCCAATGCCCCCGCGATGCAGATAGCGCATCGATCGCATGAAGTGGATATGCTAGACGGTGCGAAGTTGCGGCACTTAATTGAGCGGGAAAAGCCAGATTGGATTGTGCCCGAAGTGGAAGCGATCGCCACTGCAACCCTGGTAGAGCTAGAGCAGGAAGGCTGGCGCGTGATTCCCACCGCACGAGCCACAAACTTGACCATGAATCGTGAAGGCATTCGGCGGTTAGCGGCTGAGGAGCTGAGATTAAAGACTTCGCCTTATCGTTTTGCAGATAGCGAGGCGGAATATCAGCAGGCGATCGCGGAACTGGGGCTCCCTTGTGTCGTCAAACCTGTCATGAGTTCTTCGGGGAAGGGGCAAAGTATTGTCCGAACTGAGGCTGAAATTGATGCCGCTTGGCAATACGCCCAGTCGGGAGGCAGAGCCCAAAATCGCCGCATCATTGTGGAGGGCTTTGTTGAGTTCCACACCGAAATCACACTGCTGACGGTGCGCGCGGTCGATGGCACTCATTTTTGTCCCCCCATTGGGCACATTCAGGTAGATGGCGACTATCGAGAGTCTTGGCAACCTTGCCCGTTGAACCCAGAGACACTAGAGCAGTGTCATGCCATCGGTCGTCAAATTACCGAAGCCCTAGGAGGCTGGGGCCTTTTTGGGGTGGAGCTGTTTATTCAAGGTGATCCAGCGGGAGCGCAAACGGTTTATTTCAGTGAAGTCAGCCCTCGCCCCCACGATACAGGTATGGTGACGATGATTAGCCAGAATATGTCAGAGTTTGAGCTGCATGTCCGGGCGATCGCAGGACTGCCGATTGGCGAAATTGAACTGATTCGACCAGGAGCTTCCGCCGTGATTTTAGCGTCCGAAGCAGGTGATGCTCCTCGCTACGTCGGCGTGGATACCGCTTTACAAGTGCCTACCAGCAAGATTCGTATTTTTGGCAAGCCTTTGTGTCATCGCCAGCGACGCATGGGTGTTGCTTTAGCTTTAGGGACAACAACCGACGAAGCTAGAGAACGAGCCAAAGCTAGTGCAGCTGCCGTCAAAATTGTGGTGTAGTGGTAGCTACCTTGAATCAGGAGATTGGGCAGTACTCAACCGATGTGGAATTATGAGCATGAGACGCTGGAGACAATTTGGTATTTTTGCCTTACTAGGCTTGCTTTTGAGCTGGGTGGTGAGTTGTGGCACAGGCCCCTCCTCTAATGGCAATAACCAAACAGCAGGTGGCAAACAAGAAATTGAGTTCTGGACAATGCAGTTGCAGCCTCAATTCACCGACTATTTCAACCAACTAATTGGTAAGTTTGAAACCGAAAATCCTGACATAAAGGTGCGTTGGGTAGATGTGCCCTGGGCAGCGATGGAGAGCAAAATTCTCACTGCCGTTTCAGCCAAGACTGCCCCCGATGTGGTCAACCTCAATCCAGGTTTTGCCTCTCAGCTTGCCGCTCGCAATGCCTGGTTAAACTTGGATGAAAAAATTCCCGCTGAGGTGCGCCAGCAATATCTTCCTAATATTTGGAAAGCTAGCACACTGAGTAATCAAAGCTTTGGCATTCCTTGGTATCTGACAACGCGAGTGGCGATTTACAACACTGACTTGTTGAAACAAGCAGGAATCAGCCAACCACCAACCACCTACGCTGAACTAGCCACAGTCGCTAAACAAATTAAAGACAAAACGGGTAAGTACGCCTTCTTTGCCACGGTAGTCCCGGAAGACTCTGGCGAGGTGATGGAATCTTTTGTGCAGATGGGTGTTCAGTTAGTCGATGAACAAGGCAAAGCTGCTTTTAATACCCCCCAAGGCAAAGCTGCCTTTCAATATTGGGTGGATCTATATAAAAACGGCGCTTTACCCCGCGAAGTGCTGACGCAAGGACACCGCCACGCCATTGACCTGTATCAGCAAGGCGAGACTGCGATCCTGGCCTCTGGCGCAGAATTCCTCAACACGATCGCGAAAAATGCTCCTGCTGTGGCTCAAGCCTCTGCTTCTGCCCCGCAAATCACCGGAGACACAGGCAAGAAAAATGTGGCGGTGATGAATCTAGTCGTTCCTCGCGACACCAAGCATCCTGATGCAGCCGTAAAGTTTGCTTTGTACGTCACCAACAATGACAACCAACTTACCTTTGCTAAAGAAGCAAATGTGCTGCCCTCGACTGTACAAGCGCTTGAAGATAGCTACTTCAAAACCCTGCCTACCAACGCCACTCCGGTAGACAAGGCTCGCTCTATTAGTGCAGGGCAGATGAAAGATGCCGAAGTACTAGTCCCCGCTATGAAGGACGTAAAGCAACTGCAAAAAACCATTTACGACAATCTGCAAGCTGCCATGCTGGGTGAGAAAACGGTGGATCAAGCGATCGCGGATGCCGAAAAAGAGTGGAACCAACGTAGAGGAGCTTAAACAGCACCCAAATCCTGCTGGAATCGCTTAAAGAAGTCACCTAGCAAGTAAAGCGAACCAGCCAATACAACTAAAGCACCAGGGGTAGGTTGATCGCCTGCCCCTTTGGCGTTTTGGGTCGCGGCTTGTAGCCCCAACTCTAGATCTGGATAAGTTTCACAAGCCACTAATTGGGGACAAATCCGCTGTGCTAAATCAGTTAACTGGTCGAGATCCACAGGCTCATGATCTGGGACGGGCACTAGATGCAATTGATCGTTAGGGCGCAATAAGGCTTGCAGCACCTCTTCATGATCTTTGGTGCCGATCATGCCTACCACCCAAACAATGGAACGATCGCCGTATACCTGTCCAAGTTGATCGCCATGCCGATCGACATATTGCCGCAACGCCTCAGCTCCCGCCGGATTGTGGGCACCATCGACTAGCAAACGGTGCCCTCGCCAAGTTAGCCACTGGAGCCGTCCGGGCCATTTCGTTTTAGCAATGCCACTAATAATGGCTTCATCGGGAATCTCCCAACCCTGCTGCTGCAAGATTTGTAATGTGGCGATCGCCAAAGCGGAGTTACTCAACTGCACTGCGCCTGGAAGCGGCAACGGATATTCGATTTTGGATTTTGGATTTTGGATTTTGGATTTTGAGCTGAATAAGTTCGCAATAGTGGCAACTGCGGCCCAACCGGGTTGAATTTCGATCGCGGGTTGCGGCCAAACAGCAGGACAGTTCAGCTCTGCAATCCGTTTTTCGACAACCGCTTGGGCGTCTGGGGGCAAGGGGCCAACGACAGCAGGACAGTTGGGCTTGAGAATGCCAGCTTTTTCTCCGGCGATGTCTGCGAGAGTAGGGCCAAGGCGTTGCCAATGTTCCCGGCTGATAGAAGTAATGACGCTGACTAAGGGGCGATCGCAAACATTGGTGGCATCCAAGCGCCCCCCTAAGCCCACCTCAACGACGGCAATATCCACTTGCTGCTGAGCGAAATAGAGCCACATGGCCGCAGTGATCACTTCAAACTGCGTTGGCGAAGGCTGGTCAGGGGCGATCGCGGCTTCTACTTGCTGCAAAACTTGTGCAAAGGCTTCTGGTGAAATGGGTTGCTCATTCAGGCAAATTCGCTCGGCCCAATCTACCAAGTGTGGCGAGGTATAGCGACCCACCCGATACCCAGCTTCTGCAAGCACAGCCGACATATAAGCACAAACAGAACCTTTCCCATTCGATCCCGCCACATGAAGGATGGGGACTTGCTGATGTGGATTACCCAAGTTTGCCAAAAGCCGATGGATTCTCTCTAAGCCCAAATGCACCCCAAAACTACCAAAGCGGTTGAGCAGAGCATCCACGTTTAGCGTCTGCTGATTGTCCTCAGGTAGAACCACATCGCTCGCTTTCTCTTTCAAATCCATCTTTACCTCCGGGGGACTCCCGCCACAGCGAAGCTTGGCGGTGAGGGGGATAGGGGCGGCAATTGAGCGAGGTATTGCCTTCGGCAACGCTGCGCGAACGACGCCTCCGAAATTGCCAATCTTTGCAAAACCTTCAAACTCTCAAACCCTTTGATGGCAAGGATTCGAGGTATAATTGGCTCAGGCAGAGTAGCGGTAATTCGCACTGCCCAATCACTGAACCTTGAAATAAAGTAGGGGGTTCCAAGCCTGAATCGTGGCTTGGGTAAAACTTTGTGCGTAATAGGTTAAACATGCTAATCACTGATTTGTACTTGTTCAAAACAACGGTCTGGACGGGTCGTTGCTGGCTGAGGAGGTTACTGGAATACCAGACCTGTAAACTTCCCCGCGCTAAAGCGACGGGGCTTTCAGTAGCCCTGAGACTGCCCGCTCAAGCGAACAAAACAATTCCGAACCTCTAGGCTGCGTTACCGACAGCCCCAAAGCAGCAATATTTTTGGCCCCATTCAAGTCAGCGTCACCATGCCATCCACAATTCCCACACTTGAATTTTTTGTCAGTCCTCAAGCCAATGTGCAAACACTGGTTGCAGGTCTGACTCGTGTAGGCAGGATTGACCAAAACAACTTTCACACCTTCTTTGATGCCTTTGTATTCAAGGAATTGACGCAGTTGATAGAATGCCCAACTGTTAGAACGCCGCCTTTCGGTTTTGTTTCTGGGTTGCTGGTTCGTTCTGTCTCGAATGCCTGTCAAATCCTCAATGGCGATGATGGCGTTAAGCTGCTTTGCCTCACGGATGATGGATGCACTGATGGAATGGTTCAGCCATTGCTGAAAACGTCCCTCTCTGCCCGACAGCCGTTTCAAGATACTCCTCGCTCGTCTGCGAGTAGATCTTGTGCCTTTCGAGGCTTTGATCTGGAGAGACGTTCTAACTTTAGAAAACCTATCCCGAATACCATTCAACTGTTTGGCATCCCAACCCCTGTCGGTGCTGGTTTTAGCAATTTCGCGTCTACCAAAATCGACACCAATCACCTTGTCAGACTTGATAGGTTCAGGAGCCTCGTCAGTCAGTTGAATGTGGATGTAATGGAAGCCATCACGATGTTTGCACAGTTGGGCAGAAGTGGGTTTACGTCCCTTCAATTTGCCTTGCTGGTAATTGCCAACATCCAGTTTGATATGCTCTCTTCCATCCAAAAGCGTCAGGCTAACCGTCCAATCCTTTTCTCTGAAAGCAAAGATCCGCGCATCGTAATCAGCCGATGTTGGCTTGAATGCTTTTACTGGCCTGTCTTTCAGTTTTGCGGTTTTACGGTTTGCTCCAACCCTGGCACAGACTCTAACAGCTTGATTTGCACTCAACCCAAACTGTTCTCGCAACTGCTGATAAACCAGATTTTGAATCGTGGTCTTGCTGGTTACGGATGGCTTGACGGTCTGATTTGCAAAATTGCAAGCGTCAGCAAACGCCTTCAACAATGCGTCGATTTTAGCGCTTTGTTCAGGAGTGGGTTGAAGCTTGCAAGCCAATGTCAGAGTTTGTTTCATTCCATAATTATCTCACAGGTGAATCCATGAAGGCATCCGTATTAATAAGGCGGCTGAAGCCGCTTGAGTCGGTTTTCCTCCCTGCTCTAAAGATGCAGGGCTTCCAACCTTCCCAGGAGGACTTGTGAGGTTAGAAGCTCCCGCTAGACTGCTTGCAGTTGGCGCTGAGAGTCGTCACCGCACAACTCACCGAACAATTATATTTAGGTGAAACCCTCGCACTAGCCTTATGCCGAAGCGTTCTCGCAACTTCTCTTCCGCATCTCCTACTCCACCAGAGCGTTACTCGGGGTGGTTTTTGCTCGTGGTGGTTCTATTCGTGACCTGCTTGATTGTGTCAAACATTATCGCCACTAAGCTAGTGAGCCTGCAAGGCCAGGTTGTGACTGCTGCGATCGTGATTTTTCCGATTAGCTATATCTGCGGGGATGTGCTCACTGAAGTGTATGGATATCGGCAGGCACGTCTAGCAATCTGGTTGGGGTTTCTGTGCAACTTAATTGCCGTGCTTGCCATTTGGCTCGGCCAACAATTACCACCCGCCTCGTTTTGGGATGGACAAGCTTCATATGAGCGGATTCTGGGAAATACACCTCGATTACTGCTGGCTTCGTTTCTAGCCTATCTGGTAGGGGAATTTGTCAATTCTTTCGTGTTAGCCAAGATGAAAGTTGCCACGCAGGGACGGTGGCTTTGGATGCGAACCATTGGTTCCACGATTGTAGGGCAGGGGTTGGATTCGCTAATTTTCGTCACTGTGGCCTTTCTCGGCACGATCGCGCCAGCAGCAATGGTTTCGACGATCGCAACACAATGGCTGCTGAAAACTGTTTACGAGGCGATCGCGACCCCTTTAACCTACATAGTGGTGAACTTCCTCAAGCAGACCGAGCACATTGATGTCTACGACTACGACACTTCCTTCAACCCGCTGGCATGGTCCGAAACAGCCGAGCAAAAACCTGATTAAAGCCACAGCACTACAAAACTCCAGCGCTCGAATTGCTCTCACCCATAGCGCTAAAACAAAAACGACTGTAGTTCCATAAAGGATGACAGTCGTTTGTTGCATAACGTGAACTGAAATAATTCAGTGCTACTTTGTGGTTACTTAGCCAGAAAGCCCTGAATTTGAGCCAAGGCAGCTTTGGCAATGTTGAACGCTGCCCAGCTTCCAGCCACAATAACGGGCAGCAAAACTACCACCACACGAAAATCCAAGTCCATATCCCGATCTCCTCTTCTAACCAGAGATTAAAGATTTTTGAATAGCTCTCATAATTGTATTATTTATCCAAACGGGCGCTTTTTCACAGCGATCGCAATTTCTCAGACTTTTGCCTCACTCTCTGCGATCGCAGATCACCCACAAGAAGCGCCCTAGAAAACAGACTAAGCGGGTGCTTGGGTAAAGCCAATATCAGTGCCTTTGCCTGCGTGAACCAGGGCCAATCTTTCGTAACGACGGGCATGTTCGATTAAGTCAGCCACTTCTTCATCTGCAAGTTCGCGCAGTCGCTTAGCGGGAACCCCCACCACGAGCGATCGCGGGGGTACATCTTTGGTCACGACCGAACCTGCCCCCACAATGCTGCCTGCCCCCACGCGCACCCCATCCAGCACGATCGCCCCAATCCCAATTAAGCAACCTGGCTCAATATGAGCACTGTGAATGACGGCGCGATGCCCAATGGTCACGTAGTCCTCCAAGATCGTGGGCTTGCCAGGATCACCATGCAAAATAGCGCCATCTTGAACATTGGTACAGATGCCAATTTCAATCCGCTCGACATCAGCTCGTACGACAGCACCGAACCAAATGCTGGCCCCAGAAGCGATCGCTACATTACCCATGACCGTCGCGCCCGGAGCTATAAAGGCAGCTTGAGAGAGATCCGGTGTAGGCCAATAAGAGGCTGAAATTAGAGAAGATGGGTTGAAATCACTCAAAATTGTGCCCAGAGTATCAGCAGAATGCCCGTAGAATTGACATCTAGGGCAGAACTTCCCTAGTTATAATAAATAAAACTGGCACTGACGCAGAAATACCATGCAGATCCGCACTTCATGATGACTCATGGCTTACAGTATCCAATTTTTGGTCCGGAGATTCAGTGCCCGCACTGCCGTCAAACCATTCCGGCCCTAACCCTGACAGATACTTATTTGTGTCAGCGGCACGGTGCCTTTGAATCAGATCCCCAAACAGGCGAACTGGTTCACTTGCAGTCAGGACGTCACTGGAGGCAGTGGAACAACGAATGGTATCGTCAGCACACGCATCCAGACGGCATTCGCTTTGAAATCCACGAAGCGTTAGATCGGCTTTACACTCAAGGCTATCGGGCGACTCGCGTCATCATTGCCCAACGCTATAAAGATTTAATTAGCGCTTATTTAGAACGCAGCACTCCCTGGCGGGGTCAGACAGATTCAGCCAAACCTCGGCTTTACGGTCTGCCCGTAGAGTTTAGTCCTAGCCCAGAAGAAGACCCTTGCTGGGATGTGATTAATTTCGATTTAGAAAAAGAGCCAGGTGCTCCGGTTCGTTATCCCTATTTCCGTTTGTTTGAGTAATCCATCCTGAGCCGTGAGCCATCCGTTAGCTAACGGCCTGACGCGTTTAGCTTCATCACCTATGCATCACGCATCTATTCGGACTGCCAATATCCATCGGGCGATCGCGTTTTACGAGCAATTAGGGTTTGTCGTTAACGAACGATTCACCACAGGCTACACCTTGGCTTGCTGGATGGAAGGCTTGAACGGACGGATTGAATTGATCCAAATTCCGCAACCGCGTCCAGTGGCTGATGCTTTTAACGACGAGCACTACACCGGGTACTATCACCTCTCCTTTGACCTCACCAGTACCACTGTAGATTTGCCAGAGTGGCTGGAGAATTTACAAGCAAAATTTTTGGCGGCAGCGGAGACTCAGCCAGAGCAAATTTCACCCCTCAAGGTGCTGCTAGAACCAAACCAACAAATGATTGGCGATCGCGTCTATGAGGTTGCTTTCATTGCCGATGCGGATGGCTTACCCCTCGAATTCATCCGGGTCATGACTCATGAGTGATCCAGTGGAACGGTTTCAGAATAACTGGGCCTACCTGAAAGCAGAACTGACTTGGCTCGATCGCATCCTGAGTGTGGCGATCGCTCGGCAACGTCAAGAACAAAAAACGGTAGATCGAGTGGCGCAGTCGCGGGCTGACCGAGTTACAAGTCACTGGTGGAAAGGCTTAGTGACCTTAGAGGGTACGGCTGGTCATGACGAAATTCGCCCACGCCCTACCCATCGTAGTAGTCCTGCACCTGGCTACCAACAGCAGATAGAAGCTCGAATTCAAGCTAGTTCTCAGCAGGGTGTCGCGTTGGGTTTACCTCAGTTGCGCGATCGCCTCAAACTCACTGCCTTCGAAAAGAACCTAGTGCTGTTTAGCTTGGCTCCAGAAATTAATCGTCGCTACGCCAAGCTCTACAGCTATTTACACCAAGAGTCCAGCTCAGCAGCGCGAGTGTCAGTTCAGGTTTCTAGTAGCTGTGGTTGCCCTGACCTACCTACCGTTGATTTGGTGTTGCGATTACTGTGCCGCAATGACCAGGAATGGCAAGTAGGGCGAGCGTATCTAACTACCCACTCTGGCTTAATTCAGCAGGGTTTGTTGCAAATTGTGGCTTGTGGCGACGAAACTTTGCTGACTCGTCGGCTGAAGTTAAGTGACAGCTTGGTGAATTATCTGTTGGCTGAGCAGCCCCAACCGCAAACTTTAGAGATTTTACTTCAACCTCCTCAGCTTCCTAAGCTACCCCCAATTGCTCATAGCCACTCTCTATTGCCTTGCCACCTCCATGAAGCAAAAACCACACCTGATTGGACGCAACTGATTTTGCCGCCAGCACTCCTGGAGACCTTGCAGCATTTGGGACGACGGGTAGAACTGTGGTCTGAGGTACAGGCAGTTTGGAGCAAGTTACAGCCTGATGCCTCTACCATGCCACCGCTACCTGGAACCGTGGCAATTTTGGTAGGAGCAGCGGGTACAGGCAAAACAATGGCAGCAGCAGCGATCGCTCAACAACTACAAACTTCCCTATTCTGGACTGATCTAGCCTTGGTTCCGCCCACAGAATTTCCAGGGTTGCTTCAGGAGATTCACGAACATAGCCCCACTGTATTGCTGGTTAAGTCAGCGCAGCTTTGGCTGGGACGCTCTGCTCCATTAGGGAGCGCCGACCTTCACCAACTGATTCACCAGCGTCAGCAACAACGAGGGATCACTTTATTCAGTGTGCCGATGTTGCAATCGGTTCGTTGGCATTGGCGACAGGAAATTGACCACATTTTGGAATTTCTGCTGCCCATTCCGGGCGATCGCTTGAAGTTGTGGCACCAAGTCTTTCCAGCCACAATTAGCTTAGACTCTAGTATCGATTGGGAGTTTCTGGCTCACAAGCTACCTCTGAGCGGGGGTGAAATCCGAGCGATCGCCCAAGCCGCAACCTTCTATGCAGCCGCAGAGTCATTGGAGATTAAGGTGACAATGGCTCATATTCTTCGAGCTTGGGAACAGAAGCAGCAGAAATCCAAAACCCGTAACTAAAAAAATAAGCCCCTAAATTAGGAGCTTAAAATCTGATAGGTCGTTAGGAAGGAAACTTTTGGCCAAGAGCCGATAAAAATCTGATTTGATTTGAATTAAAATCTCTTAGTCGTCAAATAATAATTGGGTTCTAAAAGCTCAGGGTTTAAGACTTGTTAAGCTAAAGCATTCTTCACCACCGTCGCCAGGGCTAAGTGCAACTTTCTACCCCCCTAGTTCTTGCTTCAACCGAGAGCTATCTCCCTCTTGCCCCAGAACCGAGAGGTTGCAAAGGCATTTCCATCGCTCCAGCCGCTTCCCGCTTAATTGCCCCCGAATGAACAGCGCTATATAGCTTTTCTAGCACCTCTAAATCAGCAGCTTTATAGCCCCTAATCGCTAATACTTGGCGAATTAACCCCTCAGATTCCACGCTGAGACAGCCTGTTTGGAAAGCAGATTGTACGAGCGTATGGATCATAGCTACGAATTATCCTGACTTTTGTACTGCCACCCTTACTATCAAATATTTTTGAGTTCTAGCAGTTGATTGAGATCGACTAAAACCTGTGACTCTAAACGCCATAAGCTTGTGATTAGTATCACTGACAATTAGTATCAATTAAGAAGACTAATGCCTGCATCCACGAAGTCAAAATAGCGTGAACTACGGTTCCAGCAAGGCTAATTATTCTGCATTAAAGCCGTAAATAGGTTTCCCGCCTGGGTAATTAGTGATTTAATGCCGATAAGATAGGGTCAATCATCTGCCAATTTGTAGGTGCAACTGGAAGAACGGCGGCAGTTGATGTTGAGGAGTGAAGAGGATGGCTTATTCTAATCGTGTCTATCAACCTTCTGTGCTGGAGTTAGCACGAGAAGGAAACGTCCGAGCGATCGCCTATTGGCTGAATAGCTACTTAGCACCTCAAGGGATCTACGCCTCAATTCGACCCCTTCGTTCCAATTGCCTGCATATTACGGTGGAGTTCGATCGCATCCCAGAGCGCGAGCGCTTAGTCCGCTTCATTTGCCATCGCCTCTGCAAGCTCAACCTAGCTTTCATTGAAGGGGTACAAATTGCTGCCCGCTTTACTGATGAGAGCCAGGTTTTGTGGCAACAGTCGGTTCGTTTAGTCCATACCGCTAGACGCCAAAAGCGATCGCACTCCCCATCCAACCGCGCCTCAGCCGTGGCTAAAACACATTCAGTCAAACAACTCCTAGACCAGCGTGTCTACCTCAAGCTAGCCCGCTCCCTCCTCCTCAGTGGTTCTGCCGTGGCAGCTTTTGTCTTAGGTTGCCTGCTCAGCTACAACGAAACGCCTACCACACCCACGATCGCCTCTGCCAACGGACAAAGGCCAGAATCTACCCTCACCACTGCTGCATCCAAGCGATCCAATACGATCCGTGCCGCATTGGAAACAGTTCCAGTCGTGAAGCACCAAAACTTACTCAACCCCTCCGATCCAGCCGTTACTTTGATGTTTGGTGGTGATGTCACCCTGTCCGACGCCTTTGAGGATTTAGTCGGCGAAGACTACAACTGGGCCTTTGCTGATATGAAGGAATATCGCCAAGCGGATGTGGCGATGGTAAATCTCGAAAATCCTTTGACTGACGCTACCACCCCGCTACCAGATAAGCAATTTAACTTTAAAGCTGATCCTGAATCAGTCGAAGTGTTGAGCAATGGCGGCGTTGATATTGTGACGCTAGCCAACAATCATGCGATGGATTACGAAGCGTCTGGGCTCATGGAAACGTTGGAGACGCTAGATCAAGCGGGGATTCATCACATTGGAGCTGGCCGAGATATTAAAGAAGCTCGTCGCCCAGAAATTCTAGAAGTTAAGGGACAGCGGATTGCTTATCTGGGTTACTACGACGCGGATCTCCATGCCGCAGACATGACCACTGCGGGCACCAATTCTACCCGTAAAGACCGAATTGCTGAGGATATTCGAGCAATCCGTAAGCAAGTGGACTGGATCGTGGTGAATTACCACTGGGGCGAGGAATTGGCTGAATATCCGGCAGATTTGCAGATTCAGTTAGCCCACCACACGATTGATGTAGGAGCCGATTTGGTAGTGGGGCACCATCCTCATGTCCTCCAAGGGGCAGAAATTTATAAAGGACGCCCGATCGCCTACTCTCTCGGTAACTTCATTTTTGGCGGTAATTCTCGCAGCGATTACGATACGGCTGTACTAAAAGTTGCCTTGCGTGACAAGCAAATGAAGGTGGAGTTTTTGCCTGTCGAGGTGACGCAATATCAACCCCGGATTGTGTCAGGCGATCGCGGTGAACAAATCTTGAATCAACTTCGCGAGCGATCGAGCCTCTTTGATCAACCCATGCCATCTACGGTCATTCTCGATGCTCAAACTTCTAAAGTAGTTGCTCCAGGTGAATCCGAGGTTTTCAGCGAGCCATTGCCTAGTCCTGATGCAACCAATGTGGCTCCATCGCCTCTAACCGCACCTCAGACCACATCTCCGGACTCTTTTATCACTGCTCCAGACGCAGCCCCTAATGATCTGCCCCCTGAGTTCCCCAGCGACACTTCTACACCGCTGAATTCGCAACCTGCCTTCCCGCCTGATACCGCGCCCGATATTGCACCCAGTTACAACTCTCCTGACTTCCCCAACTCAGAGCCTACAGACAACTGGCAGCCTCTACCGTCTCAGCCTCCGGTTGACTCTTTCTCACAACCGACAAACACACCTTTCTCGGAACCGACAACTGAGCCCTTCTCACAACCGACAACTGCACCATCGTTTGATTCTGGGGATGATCCTGGGGATGGTTCATTTAACGACACAACTGAGCCGATCGATTCTGAGTTAAATCGCTCAAATCCATCGTTCAATGATGAGCCCTCAGAGACAAACACAGAGACAAACAGAGACACAAACTCGGAGACAACCACAGAGCCTGAAAGTGGTTACACTTACCCCCATCGTCAAGAACCGGATGACTATTGGCAACCCCTAACACCAGACCCAGCAGAGCTACCTGATGAGCTTACTCCCAATGACGCTGCTCCAGACCCCAGCGCCCCTCTCAACTCGCAACCTACCGGAGAACCTTTTACTGCACCTCAAGACACTTCTGAACCTTCCGATTCATCACCCTTTAATGACGATCCTTCTAGACCACTCAATGAGTCACCTTCTAGTCCTAGCCCTAGCGACAATTTAGAGCCTTTTACGGCTCCGGCGGACACACCTATAGAGAATACCTATCCGCCTTCAAATTCTGAGCCATCCCCTGGGCCATCAGCTCCCCCTAGCAATAACCTGAAGCCTTTTACCACCTCTCCAGAAAATCCCGCTGATGATTCGACTGAGGTGGAATCACAGCCATTGGAAATACCAACAACCGCACCGAGCGATCGCTTAGAGCCTTTCATCACTAATCCTGCCGAGACAGTCCCGACTGCACCCGCTACAGATCCGGATTTACAGCAAGGGAATTCCTCACCTGACCCTGTACCCACTGTGCCTCCACCCGAACAGCCGCCGCGTCCGAAACAGTCTCTACGAGAGCGCATTGCCCTTCTAGAGCATGAAGCTTCTACAACCCTCACCCCATCCGCGACAATTCCAGCTCCAGTTCCAATGCCTAGTAGCCAGCTCTTGCTAGATGCACCTGTAACGTCTCCAGTGACAGAATTGCCGTAGAAGTTCTCAAGAGCTGAGCCAGGTGTGATTCAAAATTTAAGGAGTTAATCACTGTGTTTGCGATCGCAACTGAGCAGCGGCAATACAAAACCTATCTACTCTCTGACCAAGCCACCAACTCTCACTTAGAAGTTGTGCCTGAGCGGGGTGGCATTGTTACCAGTTGGCGGGTGCAAGGTCAAGAGCTGCTGTATCTCGATACTGAACGATTCGCCAATCCTGAACTGACTGTGCGGGGTGGCATCCCGGTCTTGTTTCCTATTTGCGGCAATCTGCCTAACAACACCTACACTCATAACGGCCAAACCTACAACCTGAAGCAGCATGGCTTTGCCCGTGATTTACCTTGGCAAGTGACGGAGCAGAAAACGCAGGACGTAGCCAGCCTGACTCTGGTGTTAGAGAGCAATGAGCAAACATTGGCGGCGTATCCCTTTCAGTTTCAAGTCGCCTTCACTTATCAACTCCAAGGAAACACTTTAGTCATTCATCAGCGGTTTGAGAATTGCTCTGATGAACCCATGCCCTTCTCGGTAGGGCTACATCCTTACTTTGTTACTTCCGACAAAACTCAGCTCCAGTTCGATATTCCCGCCACAGAATTGCTGGATCAGCGATCGCAGACCGTTGAGTCGTTCAGCAACCAATTCGATTTTGAGCGCGATGAAATTGATGTGGCGTTCCGGGAACTCTCGCACCGCTCAGCCACAGCCAGCGATCGCGGCCAGGGCGTGCATTTGACGCTTAGCTACGAGTCACCTTACTCCACCGTGGTCTTTTGGACAGTGAAAGGGAAAGAGTTTTATTGCTTGGAACCCTGGACAGCGGGACGCAATGCTTTGAATACGGGCGATCGCCTGACCCATTTAGCATCCGGTGCAAGCTTAGATACAACCGTTCATCTCACAGCCAAACTGCTGTAGTCTAAGCGCTGTATCTCAAGCTGTGTAAGCGATCTAAAAATCTTCGAATTATTTCTAGATTTTTCTAGCAAATATCTTTCTAAATCCAGAAAAGGTGTGTTATTGTTGTAAACGGCGCTGAGACAAGTGCAACTGAACGGGTCGCTAACTCAACGGTAGAGTACTCGGCTTTTAACCGATTTGTTCCGGGTTCGAATCCCGGGCGACCCATAAAAAGAAAGATAAACAAATCTTATAGACCTAGTAAAAAGGGTTCAAGGTGAATCTTGAGATACTTCCTCTATGTTATAAGCACAAAGTATCTTAAGATTAACGTAAGAATTGAGCTCGTCTAAAACTAGCTAGCTAACGACGAAGTAATTAGGAGGACTCTCTATGGCGCTCGTACCCATGCGGCTGTTGTTGGATCACGCGGCTGAAAACGGTTACGGCATTCCCGCCTACAACGTTAACAACATGGAGCAGATTCAAGCCATCATGCAGGCTGCCCATGAAACCGATAGCCCTGTGATTTTGCAAGCCTCTCGTGGCGCTCGTAAATATGCTGGAGAAGCTTTCCTACGCCACCTGATTTTGGCTGCGGTAGAGACCTATCCTGATATTCCTATCGCAATGCACCAAGATCATGGCAATAGCCCTGCGACTTGCTACTCAGCCATGAGTCATGGTTTTACCAGCGTCATGATGGACGGCTCTCTGGAAGCTGATGCTAAAACTCCATCCAGCTACGAGTACAACGTTGAAGTGACTCGCCGAGTGGTAGAAGTTGCTCACGCAATCGGCGTCAGCGTTGAAGGTGAATTGGGTTGCCTCGGTTCTCTAGAAACTGGCCAAGGTGACAAAGAAGATGGCCACGGTTTTGAGGGCACCCTCTCCCATGACCAACTCTTGACCGACCCTGATGAAGCAGTAGACTTCGTTGAGCAAACTGGCGTTGATGCCCTCGCAGTTGCGATCGGTACCAGCCACGGTGCTTACAAGTTCACCCGTAAGCCCACTGGTGAAATCCTCGCCATCAGCCGCATTGAAGAAATCCACCGTCGCCTGCCCAACACCCACTTGGTCATGCACGGTTCCTCCTCTGTACCTGAAGATCTCATCGCTTTGATCAACCAGTACGGCGGTAAGATTCCTGAAACCTACGGTGTACCCCTCGAAGAAATCCAAAAGGGTATCAAGAGCGGTGTGCGTAAAGTGAACATCGACACCGACAACCGTTTGGCAATCACCGCTGCGGTGCGTGAAGCGCTAGCTTCTAAGCCTGAGGAGTTCGATCCTCGTCACTTCCTCAAGCCTTCTATCAAGTACATGCAAAACGTTTGTGCTGAGCGCTACCAAGCCTTTAGTGCTGCAGGTCAAGCTAGCAAGATCAAGCCTGTTTCCCTGGATGATTTTGCTGCTAAGTATGCCAAAGGCGAACTGGGTGGTGCCACCAAGAAAGCTGTCACTGTCTAATTAACAGGTTTGACTCTTAACTAAAAAAGCTGGGTAGTTTAGATGCTGCCCAGCTTTTTTAGTAGCAATTTTTCATCTAATCTCTTAGCCCAACCCCAAACCCGTAGCGTGTGTTAGGCACAGCCGTAACGCACGACCCTCACCAACAGCGATCGCTCACCCCAAGCCATAGCTTCACCAGCAGCGATCGCCCTATCGAGAAGCCAAAGTACAAGCCGCCTTTGCTTCTGCGTCAGAAGGCACCAACGCCACCACATGCGGCACAGGACGAGGAATATAGCCTACTAAAGATTCGCCTTTATAAGCCAGGGAAGTGCTAGCACCAGAGTCCAGCATCACTGCATCACGGAAGCCCGCTTTCTCTAAGGCAATTCCTAGGGAAACCGAATCAATTGGCTCTACCGAGACGCCGATGGTGGGTTGACCTGCTTGATTGATGCCCCAGAAGGCTCGGTGACGCACGGCATCAAAATCAAATAGGCTACCAAAGGTACTCGCAGGTTGGGGTTGGTTCTCTTTGACTAGCCAAGCCGCCGCTACGAAAGCATCTGTCGCACCTGGTAGCTCTGCTTGCACGCCCTCTAAACTATTGTGCTTTTCTCCATTAAAGGGAATAAACTTAGCAGCGTGAGGACTCATAACGACTAAAGGCCGTCCCGCCAGCTTGCGATTTTCACTTCTATTCCCTGGCACAAACCGCCCGCTGCTTTGACTCATGACAGGGCCAATCATCACATTAGAGTCCAAGTACTTGAGCGAGAAGAAACCACCATCCACCGCTGCGATCGCCTGAGTTCCTTCTAGGATTTCTGGCACCTGATAACGACTCTTAGCGTGAATCGTAATCGGTTTACCACCCGAAATGAAGCGGAAAGGAGTCTCGTCAATCGTAGTTTCAGTCAGTTGCACTGGCGCAGAAAAATCAAAGCCTAGATTCCAACTAGGTAGAGGAGATCCGCCCCAAGCTTGGTCAATGATATCGGGGAGGCGGGACTGACCAAACCGAGCGATCGCCAACAAGCTCTCAGACTCACCTGCAAAGCGCTCATCGACATCATCCATTGTGAACGCTGCTAAGTAGCCCACGTCCTGAACCACTTTAGCGACCCGTGCATCGTATTTCCCTTCTGGATACGTAAAGTAGCGAATTGGCATGCCTAATTCAGCTTCTAAGAGCCGTTTCGACTCTGCCACCTCGGTTGCTAAGTGATCATCTGTGAGTTTAGTGAGATCAGGGGGATGAGTGACACTATGAGCCGCGATCGTTACCAGGGGATCTGCGGCCATTTGTCGCAACTCTTCCCAATTCAAGCTAGAGCGCCCCAGCTTTTTATCAACCTTAGCGGTGTAGATAGAGAATACGGCAGGGTAACCGTATTTCTTGAGTAACGGATAAACGTGCTTGTAGTGACCACTGTAACCGTCATCGAAGGTCAATAAGATCGGCTTTTCTGGTAGAGATAGCCCTGTCCGCAGATGTGTAGTTAACTGATCGAGGCTAATTGGTGTTAATCCACGTTCTCGAATCAGTTGCAGGTGTTGTTCAAACTCCTCAGGGGTGACATCAAAGAAGACTTGCTTTTCTGGCAAAATATCGTGATACATGACCACGGGTACTCTGGCTTGTTGAGCGCGATCGCTAATCGTAGGCCAAGGACTGGGATTAAAATAACTCACTAGCTGGGGACCTAAGCCTTGAATGAGTTGCGTCAGACCTACTTCAGGATCTCCTACCCAAGTCGAGACTTGTACTAAGTTTCCCATCCAACTGGTTAGTTGAGTCGGAGAACTGGGATTGTCACTGGTTTGACAAACCCGATCCGTTGATTGTGCTTCTGTAGAGCTAGGAACTGCTAGTCCAGTTGTGGAGGCCAACACTTGGGCAGAATGCAGCCTCAAGTTTTGTGCCACTGTTACTTGTGGACAAAGGAGTGCCGCTAGTGCCAACGGTAAACCGACCGTTAGATGGTGACAAACCCGAGTAGTTTCTAAGCTTTTAGCAGAATTTTTGGCAGCTGGAAAATCCAGGGGATGCTCCCGGCAGATCCACGTCATAGTTTTGTAGAACAAAGGGCACTGTGGCTAGATGTAACCGATAAAAAAGGATTTCCTAGGTGTTGCAAATAACACGCACTGCAATCCTTAGACCAACCAGTTCTATGGTTGTTCCTATCAGCTGGTCTTCAAGCACCCTCAACCATTAGACACTACTCTACCTACCCACAAAATCCGGGCAAAACTCCAACTTCATCTCACTGCTACGTAGAAGCAAGCTACATCCTATGCTTCGTGAACAGCAGAGCTAAACATCTTTCTCCTGACTTTCATCCTTCATCCTTCATCCTTCCTTCTCCACCCTTCCCCCAAAATGCTGCCTAACCACATCCCAACGAGAACAGTGCCAATAATCGACGTGGGAGGTGATCAAGCCTGATGAGTCAAGTTGCAATTCACTCCAACCTGAAATTGCGATCTTCGGTTGCCAGGGCAGAGGCGATCGCCACCTTAGTGTCCATTCAGTTCTAATCTGGTTACCTTCTTGTCGAATATCATGCAAATCCATTTGCAACTCAGCAAACCAACGCTCTAGAAAAGCAATCATCTGCTTGTAGCGCTCTACCCCACGGAAGCGATTGAGCGGATCTTGAAAGAAAACATTTTCTGCATAGATACTATAGGTCTGGTCAACCGGAAACCGTTGATAGTCTTCGCGCAGAATCTGTACAACATCCATATCCATTAAGGCTGCACCTCAGGCCACAAACGCTCCAACTGTCGCCGCCAAGCTGTCAGCACTTCTTCTCGGCTAGTAGCTCCCTGAGCCAAATTTCCCATCATTCCCTCTTCATAAAAATGATTGAGAGTTTGCAGAGTTGATTCTAAGGATTGTCCTTGCAGCTTTGCGACATGGATAATTTGACGAATTCTGACTTCTACAAGATCGTTGAAGGGCTTAGATAAACCTTGATCATGCAAGGACTGCAAGCGCTCGATCGCGGCCACCAAATCTGCTGTTGCTAAGCTTTCTAGACGATGCTGGAATACTCCCCACAACACGTTTTGATGCAAAGCATAGCGAATCTCTTGAGTCGCATCAAAATTTGCCTCTAAAAGCTGTTCAGTAAAAGCTTGAGCTTCTTGAGCAGGGGCGATCGGCACTAGCACTCTCAACCAAGTATGGTCTTGCGACAGCAGCACGAGGAGGCGAAACTTGGATATTTCAACTTGCCAAGCTTCCGGTTCTAAACGCTGCACTATAGAGCCAAATTGCTGCGTTAAAGCATTCGTAATCTCGTCAGGAGTCATAGGAGCCAATAAATTTTATAGCTGTAGCCTGATCATGCCGACCCCATTCCTTTTAGCACAACCGTTTCTGCCTGCTTCTGCGTGGTAGCTAATGCAGCTCATCCAGTCATCAGAAACAGCTGCAATGCATCTAGAGAAACGTGCCAAGGGAGGGGTTGGTCTTTGAGCCATAACCATTTCTCCTTAAACACTTCTGCCTGCAAATGATAGTCCTGTTCATCCGTCGGAGCTGCATGCAGTTTCAGGTAGAGAGTCATTCGGTGTGGCGTTTCGCTAGTTTGGGCCAGCCAGCAAGGAAAGATATTCTGATCATTAGTAGCCTGCTCGCGATCGCTTTGCCCTGGAGCAGTCATAAATGTAATATGATGCGCCCGGATACCAACCATAGACACGCCAGTAGGAATCGGCTCCACCACATGCAACAAACAATGCCAATTGACTGCTCGAATTATTTGGGTTCCTACTCTTTCAGCTTGGGAGAAATTTTTACAGCCCGTTAACTGGGCTACCGCAAATGTAGTCGGGCGTTCCACAATTTCTGCTTTAGGGCCGTGAGCGATCGCTTTTCCTGCTTCTAGAATCACCAGATTTTGGCAAATCCGATAAGCTTCTTCTAAGTTATGAGTCACAAACAAAGTGACACCCGAGTAATTGGCTAGAATCTCTCGCAAGTGTTTTTCTAATTGACTACGAAGGTGGGTATCCAACGCTGAGAAAGGTTCATCCAACAGCAAAATTTGCGGTTCGATCGCCAAAGCCCTAGCTAGTGCGACTCGCTGCTGCTGTCCTCCCGACAACTGATGCGGATACCGCCGCTCTAAACCTTGCAACTGCATCATCCTAATGTGTCGAGCCACTCTACTTCCACGCTCAGCTTTGGACAAGTTGTGCAGACCAAATTCAATATTCTCCACAACCGTCATGTGAGGAAAAAGCGCGTAGTTCTGGAAGAGAAATCCCACCTGTCGCTGCTGGCTTGGAAGATTAATTTGATGCTTTGAGTCAAACAACACTCGACCATTCAACACGATATGGCCAGCGGTTGGTGTTTCAAGACCAGCAATACAGCGTAGCGTCATACTCTTACCGGAACCTGAAGCACCCAGCAAACCCAGCGGTTTTTGGTCGGCTGCATAGCTAACATCTAAAGAAAAATTAGACAGCTGCTTAGAAATTGCGATCGCTAACTCTGGCTTGAAAGGCACAGTTTTTGTCTCTGGTACGGCTGGTTTGATCCGTCTAACTCGGTCCAACTTGAGACTCTCTGGCAACTGCGTCTGCTCCGAACCTGGGCTGTGGAGTGCAGACCAAAGCCGATGCTGAGACCAGTAGTTGAGGTTAGCAATGGTTAGCAGTGCGATCGCTACTACTACTACAACCCAAATCAAAGCTTGCGACCGATTCCCCTGCTCCACTGCAAAGAAAATAGCAGTTGGAATCGTTTGGGTTTGTCCTGGAATATTCCCGGCCAACATCAGCGTGGCCCCAAATTCTCCCAGCGATCGCGCAAAGGCCAAAATCAGCCCCGCAACCATACCGGGCCACGCCAAAGGTATGAGTACTCGCCAGAAAATCCTCCAATCTGACGCTCCCAGGGTCCGGGCTGCTTGAATCAAGTGAGCATCCACTTGCTCAAAAGCACCCAAGGTCGTTCGGTACATCAGAGGAAAAGCCACTACAGTCGCAGCGATTACTGTGGCAAACCAAGAGAAGACAATACTTAGACCAAAGAATTGTAGCACTTGGCCAATTGGCCCATGCTTACCAAACAACAGCAACAACAAGAAACCAACAACAGTGGGCGGCAATACCAATGACAGGGTAAATAAACCGTCAAACCATGCCTTTCCCTTACCTTGATAGTTGAATAACCACCAAGCTGCTACAGTTCCTAAATATCCAGTAATTACAGTCGCTACAGAGGCAGTCTTTAAGGAAATCGCTAGCGGAGACCAATCAAACGCCATCGCATGATCCTTGTACCTCCTGCCATCAAAGCATCAATTCTCGGCAATACCAAACCCATGTTTCTGAAATACAGCTTTAGCCTGCTGAGTAAATAAAAACTGTTCAAATTTCTGAGCAGCGTCAATGTTTTTACTATCTCTCAGCACTGCGATCGGATAAGCCACTGGAGAATGAGACTTTTCTGGTGCGATCGCCACAATCCTAACTTGTTCTGATCCTTTAGCATCCGTTAGGTAAACGATTCCAGCATCTACATTCCCTGTTTCTACATAACTTAAAACTTGCCTTACATCTTTAGTTAAAATCAATTTGGGCTTAACTGCTTCAAAAATGCCTAGAGAAGTCAAAACTTCTTGGCTATACTTCCCAACGGGTACACTCACTGGGTCACCAATTGCTATCCGTTGAACAGTTACATTGCGAAGACCAAAAAAATCTTTCAAAGCCGATGCATTTCTCGGCTCAATCAAAACCACTTGATTAGTCAAAAGGTTTTTTCGAGTATCTGTCAGAATCAATCCCTGTTTCTGCAAAGCATCCATCTGCTTAGAGGCAGCAGAAACAAAAATATCGACAGGTGCTCCTTGTTCAATTTGAGCTTGTAAGGAGCCAGAGGAACCAAAGTTAAAGGTCAAAACAACATCTGGCCTTTCTTGCTGCCAAGCCAGCCTGACTTCTTCCATCACATCTGTGAGGCTAGCTGCCGCTGATATTGTTAAAGCAACTGGCTGGTTTTGAGGTGTTGAGGTTGAAAACTCAGCGTTTAAGTTAATAGAACTACAAGCAGCGATCGCTATAGCAAGAACAAATGTCACAACACCCAATACAACAAAACCGAAATGCTTGTTCATGCAACACTTTAAACACTAAGAACTACAACCCCAGTTTTTACTCATCCTTCAAAAACCTACAAGCAGTTAAAGCCAAAAGGAACTTTTGAAATAACTGTCATAGCGAGGAGTATCTCACAAGAGCTGGAATAGTACGTACAAAGAGGCATAAACAAAAGAGAGAGGAGCTTTGTACTCTCCCCTCTCTCTTCGTTCTTAATATTATCCTGGCATCGAGCTATTGTCCCGTGGGGCTACCCCCAAAGTATCGTCGCCGCTGCAGCGTTTCACCTCTGAGTTCGAGATGGGTCAGTGTGGTTCCACCGCGCCATGAACACCAGGA